>JALYIG010000423.1 GCA_030775885.1 Acidobacteriota bacterium
CTATCAGATGACGACGCTTGTCGAAGAGGTCCCCTCGACGATAGGCTGCCGATAGCGGCGACGCACCCCTCACAACTGGCAAAGACTTTCGCAGCGAACCCTTGCGTCGCGGCTATCGCCAACACCGCATTGAGCTCGATTTTCGCCCCATCGCCACACCGCACTTCGGCGGTAACATCGGCCGCCTGATCGGCTCCGTCAGGGGCCGCATTCATCTGCTACCAGGAACGACCTTTCCAAACCCGAGGCACGCAAAAGGTTCTGTGGCTGGAAAGAATTTAATAGGCTTGTATGTGAATCACGTCGTCATAGCGTCAGAGCGAGCAGGCGTTCTGCAGGGCAGGGAGCCGAGTCCATGCGAATTTCTGGACGCTCCACAAAAATCGTCAGCCCCTCCCAATGCCGCTGGCAATCGACCGACGATTATACCAGTCGCGAGCCGCGATATCCCTGAGCGGCATATCGCGGAAGAACTTCGCGCTCGATGTGTTCTTTGCAGCCCTTGTGGACCAAGGCTACGCAGGCTCCTCCGAAGCCGGCGCCGGTCAGCTTGGCACCAAACACCCTTTCGTCCTCTTGGAGCAATACGACGAGAAGGTCCAGGGGCGGCACGGAAACTTCGAAGTCATCCCGCAGGCTGGCGTGAGATGCGTTCATGAGCGTGCCCAAGTTCACTGCGTTCGGAGTTTCAACCGCAGCAAGGACGCGTGCGTTCTCGGTAATTACGTGGCGCGCACGACGCATAAGCAGCTCTGGCAACTCCCGCAAACGAGCCACGTTCGCGACGTCTCGCAGGGCCTGTACTTCGAGGAGTCGTGCGGCCTGCTCACATTCGCCGCGCCGCTCGTTGTATGCGCTCGCGGACAGCGAGCGAGGAATGCCACTGTCGAGTATCAGTACCTCTGTCTCTGGTGGCAACGGAATCAACGAGCGATGCAACGTGCGGACATCGAGAAAAAGCACGTGTCCCGGTGCCCCAAGACTGCAGGCCATCTGGTCCATGATCCCACAGCGAACCCCCGTGTAGAGAATTTCGGCCTGTTGCGCGGCACAAGCCAGCTCGATGTCATCCAGATTCAACCCGAAACGCGTACGAAGAGCCCTCAGTGTTGCAACCTCCATTGCAGCGCTGCTCGAAAGTCCCGCACCAATAGGCACGGTTGAATCCACATAGACGCTAATGGGCGGAACGTGATGCTTTCCTGCGCGCAACATTTCGACGCAACCATACAGATAACTTCCGAATCCCCGAGGCGGTGAGTCCCCATCCGGATAGGTGACACCCGCGTCGAGCTGCGCCGAATGAAAGCGGAACAGCGAATCCCGGCTTTCCGCAACTGCGACGGACGTGCTCTGCACTATAGTGCTCGGTAGTACGAAACCATCATTGTAGTCAGTGTGCTCGCCCAGGATATTAACCCGCCCCGGCGCGTCGGCCTCCGCCTCCGCGGGATATCCGAAAGTCTGCTCGAATCTGGTCATATCCTGCCTAGACGTTTACCACGACGTCCTGGAGTTCCCGCGCCTTTGCTTCGGGCAGGGTGTCATTTGCAAACATCCCAGCCCCGACCTCCGTTCCGGCGAGATATTTCAGGCGACCCGGCATACGATAGGCAGGAAAGCATTCCGCATGAAGGTGGTATGCACGGCGCGGAGAGTCGTCGAGGGGAGCCTGATACCATGCCATGATGTAAGGCATGGGCCGGTTCCACAAGCCATCGAACTTCATCAAGGTCGTCTTTATCGCTCTGGCCAGATCGGCTCGCTGGGGCACCGACAGGCTCGTGAAGTCAGGAGCAGCGATGCGTGGCGCGATCCAAGCCTCGTATGGATAACGGGCCCAAGCCGGCACGAATGCCACCGCGTGATCCCCCGCATAGATCATCCGAGTCGCCGCGCGCATTTCCTGCTCCACAAGGGTTTGCAATAGCGTGCTGCCCTTCTTCAGCAGATGTTCAAGCTCGAGCTCGTGCATCCGACCCGGCACCGGAGGAACAAAAGGGTAGGCGTAGATCTGGCCATGCGGATGCTCGAGTGTCACGCCTACTTCCGGGCCCCGATTCTCAAATGGCAGGACGTAGCGGATGCCATCGTGCCGCCCGAGCGCCAGCGTTCGCTGTCCCCACACTTCGATAAGCAACTCGATGTGCTCGAGAGGCAGCGCCGCGAGAGAACTTCGTGGATCCTGAGTGAAGACCACGACTTCGCAGTGTCCCAGTGCAGGAGCCGTTGGCACGATCTCGGCAGGAGGATCGTGCGCCGCAAAACTCATTGTCGGGAAAAGGTTGTCAAACACGGCGATGTCATAATCGCCCACAGGCAGTTCGGTCGGGACCGCCCCATCGTCGGATGGAAGCAGCGGGTTGTACTCCGGTGGCGGGAGGAATGTTCGCTCCTGTCGATGCGGGGCGTAGGATATCCATTCCCCGCGCAGAGGATGCCACCTGAAGTGTGGGTTAGGTTCATGCGCGCGAGACGCGGGGGTGGGCGCCGCCACCGTCCTTTCGATAGGGCGGCGGCTGTAAAGGACAAGGCGGCGGCCGTCGGGCTTCCAGAGTTCGAGTTCATGCATGTGAGAATCTAACGCGGCCCGCGCACGGCAGCCGCAATCCTTTCGATGGGAATCTTCGGCGTGCGATCCGCAAAAAGCAGGCCGTTTACTTCCTGAAACGTATCGGCAAACTGCGTATAGCAGAAGCCGCTGAACATCGCTGTCGTGCGCGCCGCCTCGATCACAGCACAGGCGAGGCGTTCGTACTCTTCAATGGTGTGCGCATGCGCATATCCCCATCCTGGCACCTCCGCGTGCTCCGGATCCGTGTACCCAATCCCGCCGAACTCCGATAGGCAGATAGGTTGGCCGCGATGGGGATAACCATCAAGTGTGAGGATGCGCCCGCCGGACCACCGGCGATCAACTACTTCCTGGGACTTGACCTCGGGCCCATAGCGTGTGCGCATGTGGCTGGGATCGCAATCATAATCGTGAATCCCGATGACATCTGTCGCGGAACTCTCCCAGCCGTCGTTCCCAATGACCAGGCGCGAAGGATCTAACGTTTTGGTCAGGTGGAACAGTGCCGCGACTGCATCGCGGGGCGCCGGCAGCGTACTCAGCTCCGGCACGCCCCAGGACTCGTTGAATGGAACCCAAATGACCACGCATGGGTGGCTCATATCGCGTTCCAGGACCTCGATCCATTCTTTCAGCAATCGCTTGACCGATTTAGCCGTAAATCGATATGCGCTGGGCATCTCGCCGAACACGAGCAATCCCAACACATCGGCCCAGTACAGATACCTCGGGTCCTCGACTTTCTGATGTTTGCGCACGCCATTGAAACCCATGGCCTTTGCGAGCTCGACATCGCGTTTCAAAGCTGCATCGGACGGCGCAGTCATTAACGTGTCCGGCCAGTAACCCTGATCCAGCACCAGGCGCATGTTGTACGGCCGGCCGTTCAACAGTATTTTCTCCCGTTGCACGCCAATCGAACGCAATGCCGTGTAGGAGATCACTTCGTCGATCACGACGCCGCCGCTGAACAACTTTACCTCCGCATCGATGAGGGTCGGACGCTCCGGCGACCACAGAAGCTCGTTGCGGTAATCGTCAATGCCCGGATCAGACAGTCCTATTCGTCGATGCACCTCGGAGCCCACGACGGCGTAGTTGTCATCGACGAGCGGTCGGCCCCCACAGCTAAGTCGGACTGCAATGCGCAGATCCTCCACGGCCAGCCCCGCCGTGAACGCGCCCAGGGCTATTTCCCAGCGTTCCACGCTAGGCGTCCAGCGCAGGGTGCTGAGGTAAGTGTCCGGGACGCTTTCCAGCCACACGGTTTGCCAGATGCCGGTCGTACGCGGGTACCAGATAGCATGGGGCTCCAGTCGCCAGTCCTGCTTGCCTCGCGGCTTCTCCAGGTCATGCGGATCGTCCTCGGCCCAGACTGTGACCCGCTGCGACCGGGCTGCACGGAGCGCGGAGGTGATGTCCGCATGGAACGGAGTATGTCCGCCTTCATGCTCCATCACCGGCACGTCGTTGACCCATACCCGCGCTCGGTAATCGACTGCGCCGAAGTGAAGAAGCACCCGCCTGCCGGCTGCAACCATCTCTGAGGACAGCTCGAAGTCGCGCTGGTACCAACAGGAGCGGTGAAAGTCCTGCCGGCCCAGGCCGCTCCGTGCACACTCCGGCGCGTACGGGACTTGGATCTCCAGGGGCCAAACCTCGATGTCCGAGGGAATGTGATGACGCAGCTCGTTGTCGAATAAGAAACGCCAACTGCCGTTGAGCGACATCCAGTTGTGACGCCTAAGCTGCGGGCGGGGGTAAGACAATTCCTGCATATGTCGGCCAATCAACCTTGAGCAGTGGGGTTGTAAGCCTACATAAGTCCGGGCAGCGGGTGTGGGGAAATCGGCAGGTCTTGCCGGCGCGCAGGCGCCACCCGCAGGTCCCCATACCCTAGCTCGAGGTTTCGCCAATGCCGGACTTACTCGTGTTCTCCCACCTGCGCTGGGACTTTGTCTATCAACGCCCGCAACAGTTGATGACGCGTTTTGCAGAACACTATCGTGTATTTTTCTTCGAGGAGCCCGAACGCACATCGGGGGCGGGTTTCCTTGAAATGTCTCACGCCGCGGCGAACGTTCTCGTATGTCGGCCCCACACGACTGTGCCGGAGTGTGGATTTCACGACGCACAACTTCCTGTTTTGCAGCGACTGCTCGATCAGCTAATGACCGATCACGGCCTGACCGACCCCGTAGTGTGGCTCTACACTGCCATGGCGTTACCGCTTGTGCACGACCTCCGGCCGCGCGCCGTTGTGTACGACTGCATGGACGAGCTTTCCGCCTTCCTGCAAGCGCCCCGACAGCTGCTGCAGCGCGAGAGCGCGCTTTTGCGCCTCGCCGATGTCGTCTTTACCGGTGGGCCTAGCTTATTCCGTTCGAAACAGTCTCGTCACAAGGCGGTATATTGCTTTCCGAGCAGTGTCGATCAGGCGCATTTCGCGCAAGCCCGCGAACCCGCAATCGAGCATGCGCACCAGCGCGGGATACCGAATCCGCGTTTAGGATATTTTGGAGTCATTGACGAGCGTCTGGACCTTGGCCTGATCGCCTTTCTCGCTGACGCGCGGCCACACTGGCAGATTTGCATGGTCGGCCCAGTCGTCAAGATCGACCCTGCCCTCCTACCGATCAGGCGCAACATTCACTATTTCGGCCAGCAAGGCTACGCCGAGCTACCGAAATTCCTCGCCGGCTGGGATGTGTGCCTGTTGCCGTTCGCGATAAATGCAGCAACGCGATTTATCAGTCCGACCAAGCTTCTCGAATACATGGCTGCGGAAAAGATGATCGTCAGCACACCGATTACGGACGTCGTCGAGCCATATGGGGACATGGTCTATGTCGGGAGTAGCTCCGAGTCCTTCCTCCTCTGCTGCGAGCGCGCTTTGGCTGCCGAGGACAACACGCACGAAGCAAAACGCACGCAGATGCGTGCAGTTGTGAAGAAGTCATCCTGGGACGACACCGCCACGAAAATGCGCGCCATCCTCGAAGCCGTAATCACCTCACGACGGAACGGGGTTTCGAGCCCGCTCCAGAGCTTTCCAACCAACCCGCCCATGAGCTCTCCGACCGCCCTGCTCGCCAGTTCTCCAGTTCCTTCTCCGACACATCGGCCCGTCATCGTCATCGGTGCCGGTCCTACGGGACTCAGTGCCGCCTACCATATCGGCGAGCAGGCGCTGCTGTTTGAACAACACGACGCCGTGGGGGGGTGGTGCCGCTCAACCACGGATAATGGGTTCACCTTCGACTACGCCGGGCACATCATGTTTTCAAACGATCCGTATGTGCACCAGCTCTATAGCCTGCTCCTCAAGGACAACGTGCATTGGCAGGACAGGGAAGCGTGGATCTATAGCAATGAGGTGTATACCCGCTACCCTTTTCAGGGAGCGCTGTACGGACTTCCTCCCGATGTTCTCAAAGACTGTCTCGTTGGGGCTATCGAGGCGCGTTTCGGGTCAATAGGGGCGGCGGTGCCCGAAAGCCTGAGCGCCACGGCGAAGCAGGCTGGTGGCAGCACACCGAGCTCGTGCAAGGCCGAATCGATCACCGATTGCTGCGCTGATGGAGTCATAGAAGGCGCAACTGCCTTCGACGTTCGAGCACCGTCAACTGCACTCAGCGCAGAGGCACCCCGCAATTTTGAGGAGTTCATTTACAGCGTTTGGGGCAGCGGCGTAGCCGAGCACTTTGCCTTACCGTACAACCGCAAGTTGTGGACTGTACCGCTTTCCGAAATGGAAACCTCATGGCTCGGCGGACGAGTTCCGCTGCCCGACCTCGAACAGATGATCGATGGCGCATTGCGTCCGACGCCAAAGCCAATGGGGCCGAACGCGCGTTTCGGTTATCCGCTGCGCGGCGGATTTCAGGCGCTGATGGAGGGATTCGTCCCGATCCTTCGCGGTGAGCTGAAACTCAACTCGCGAGTCGCACGCATCATACCCTCCGAACATCAAGTCGTGCTTGCGGATGGCTCGACATACACCTACGAGCAGTTGGTCAGCACCATGCCGCTGCCTGTCTTGATCCGGTTGCTGGGGAAGGAGGCCCCGACCGCAATCCAGGCAGCCGCCAAGCGCCTGCGATTCGTTTCCGTCCGCTGTGTAAATCTAGGGGTTGGCAGGCCGAATGTCACGGACAAGCATTGGATCTACTACCCAGGGCAGTCGGTGTTCCATCGCATCTTCGTACAGGGTAACGCGAGTCCGCATGTCAATGCTCCCGGGGGATTCGGTCTGACGTGCGAGATCACATACTCACCCCATAAGCCCCTTCCGTGCGACGGGGATGATCTGCTTGCGCGCTGCATCGCCGACTGCATCAAGGTTGGAATCATTCGGGCAGATGATCCGATCCTTGCACAGAACCAGCTTGATATGCCCTACGCCTATGTAGTCTACGACCATCAACGCGCTGAAAATGTCGCCACGATTCGCCGCTGGCTGTCCCTCCAGGATATCGTCTTGGCCGGCCGCTACAGTGAATGGGAATACTACAATTCGGACCACGCGTTTCTTGCAGGCAAAAAAGCGGCGGCGACTGTACGCGCTGCTTTGAGTGAGAAAACCACGACGAAAATCGCCCATAGGGGCACATCGGCGGCGGGCAGCGCGCCGCCACCATCATGAAGCTCACTGACCACGGCTCAATGAGCGGGGTGGAGCTTTGGGGCGGTTTTGAATGCACCGTCAACCGTGTTGGTAACACGTGGTTCAATCAACTGGAGCGTAACGGGCATTTAAGTCGCATCGGCGACCTGGAACTAGTTGCGACGCTCGGGATCCGCACGTTGCGGTACCCGGTGTTGTGGGAGCTGATTGCCCCTGAGTCCCCCGCCTGTATGAACTGGGGTTGGGCGCAACTCCGACTCGATCGCCTGCGCATGCTCGGGATTACGCCCATCTTAGGTCTGCTTCACCATGGCAGCGGGCCCTCCTATACGAGTCTCGTCGACCCGGGTTTCGCAGTCGGACTTGCCCAATACGCCGGCCAAGTTGCCGCCAGATTCCCGTGGGTGCAATGGTATACGCCGGTCAACGAGCCTCTAACGACCGCACGCTTCAGTGGCCTGTACGGGATTTGGTATCCCCATGGGCGGGATGATCGGACGTTCGCACGGACCCTGGTAAACCAATGTCGCGGCACAATTCTCGCGATGCGCGCAATTCGCTGCGTAAACCCCGCAGCGAAGCTCCTCCAGACTGACGACCTCGGCACGACCTACGGTACGACGAAGCTAAGCTATCAGGCAAATTTCGATAATGAGCGCCGCTGGCTCGGGTGGGACCTCCTGTGCGGCTCGGTGAATCCGGCCCATCCGATGCGCGACTATCTACTCGCCTCAGGCATTAGCGCGGGCGAGCTGGACTGGTTCTGCGAAAACGCTTGTCCTCCTGACCTAGTCGGGATCAACCATTACGTGACCAGCGATCGCTACCTGGACGAAAATGTGAGTTGTTACCCGGAACAATTCTGGGGACGAAACGGTCGCGAGCAATACGCCGATGTCGAGGCGGTGCGAGTGGCCGGCACGCCGACCGACTCCTGGCGACCGATTCTTCATGCCGCTTGGGCCCGATATCGACTTCCTCTAGCCGTCACTGAAGTGCATCTTGGCTGCACACGCGAGGAGCAGCTGCGTTGGCTTTGCGACGCCTGGATGGCGACGCAGGACGCCCGCGCTGCAGGGGTCGATGTTCGAGCCGTGACCGCCTGGGCGCTCAACGGTACCTTTGGTTGGGATACTTTGCTCACGGCTACCGGTTGTTATGAGTCCGGGGCCTTCGACGTGCGGGCCCCGACCCCGCACCCCACTGCGCTAGCCCGCCTCATCAGGGACTTAATAGACGCAGGTGCCCCGCGTGAGCTGGTGCTGGGTTCTCCAGGCTGGTGGGCAAGACCGGAGCGGGTGTTGTATCCGCGACCGGCCTCGCTCGCCCCATCAGATAAGCGGGCCAAAGCTTCGAACAGGCAACCGCGCGCACGACCTATCCTTATCTGCGATGGTGGCGGCCCGCTCGCAGTTGCGTTCGCGCACGCTGCCGCTGCGCGCGCCCTTCAATATGAAGCCTGTACACTTGCGGACCTCGACGTTTGCGATTCGACCGCGATCGAGAAAGTGATGGACGCTTTGCGTCCCTGGTGTGTAATTAACGCTCCTGCTGGCTTTGCAGGGGCTGATGAAATGAGACTCGCGGACGTATGCCGCTACTGCGAAACCCGTGAACCACAACCTCTGGTTGCCGCGGTACATCGGCATGGGCTGCAATTGCTAACTTTGTCCCCCGCGCCGGAGTTCGACGGCAGCATGATCCCGCACATAACAGGTGGCTCGCTGCGCCCGATAAGGAGTTGCGAATGCAGCAAGGTTGCCGCTGAAGCAGGGATGCTTCTCAAACATCCCGATGCCCTATGCCGCACCAGGGCCGCCGTTTTCGCACTCGCTAAAAGCAGGCACGTTCTCGCGGATGAGCAGTTTACGATCGTCGGTGATCATGCAATCTTGGCGCTCGAGCACATGATCGTCACGCCTACGAGTCTCCCGGACCTCGTAAATGCGTGTCTGGATCTGCTAATCGACGCCTGGCAAGCACCTTGCGCGGTCGCGTCTTGGTGTGCGAACAGACGAGTGGATGAGCGCGACCGCCGACCCGCTGGGCTGCCCCTGAGTTGATGGCTCCTATTGACAAGCAAGCTGACGCTGCTGCCCTCGTGACGGCGCAGCCGTTTGGACGGCTCCGAGATGGTACGAGTGTCCAGCTCTTCACGATGAGGTCTGACGCGGTCGAATGTAGCATCACGAACTACGGCGGACGCATTGTCGCCCTCCTGACTCCGGACCGAGAAGGCAACTGGGACGACATCACGCTGGGCTTCGCCTCGCTGGAGCCTTATCTTGTTGCAAATCCGTACTTCGGAGCGCTGGTCGGCAGGTGTGCCAACCGCATTGCGCACGGCCGGTTCAGTTTGCTCGGCCGCACTTACCAGCTATCCCGGAACGATGGTGATCATTCACTTCACGGCGGTCAGATCGGCTTCGACCAGCGGCTCTGGCATGCTCGAATCAAACGGCCGAGTGTGCTGCTCTCGTATGTGAGCGCGGACGGGGAAGAAGGCTATCCCGGCGAGCTGACCGCCACTGTGCGGTACACCTTGGTCCGCAACGAGCTGCGCATCTCTTACCGGGCGACCGCGACTCAAGACACGATTGTGAATCTGACCAATCACGCCTATTACAATCTCGCCGGTGAAAAGAATCGTGGCTCCGTTCTTGAACATCGGCTGGTATTGCATGCCGACCGATACACGCCGGTCGGGGAAGATCTCATTCCGACCGGGGACGTACTCAGCGTGGCTGCAACGCCATTCGATTTCCGTAGCAGTAGCTCGATTGGAGACCGAATCGATGCCAATCAGCAGCTGCGCGCGCGCAACGGCTATGACCATAACTGGGTGCTCACGGGGACCGGCGGCCGGATCGCTCTCGCCGCCGACGTTTACGAGCAGCAAAGCGGCCGCAAAATGCAGCTTCTCACGACGGAACCGGGTCTGCATTTCTACACCGGCAATTATCTGGACGTGGCCACAGGCAAGGGCGGCAAGCGTTACTCGGCTCATGCCGGCTTCTGCCTCGAGCCGCAGCATTTCCCCGACTCGCCCAACCACCCTGATTTCCCCCCGGTTCTCCTGCGAGCGGGCCATATCTTTCGGTCGAGCACCGTGCTGCGGTTCTCTGCCACTAAAGGCCCTTGACCTGGAGCTACTCACAGTGGCCGCGGGTGTAGTCCAGAACCGAAGTCAGGCTGTCGTTAATGAACGCTACACCTATAACCGGTAGTTGTTGGGTTCTGCGAAAACATCAGAGGAGGGGGTAGTTCGTATGCACGTGCTTCAACGCGTGAGCGAGTTCGAGTCCTGGGTTGGAATCGAAGTGGTCGGTATCTTTTTGATTTGATTGGCCGTTTGTGCTCATCGCAGGGCGGAGTACCCCAAAAGTATTCTCTTGGGGCTGCGCTGGCGTGAGAGCGCAGGAGATTTCTTGAGAAGTGCTGTCGGCAATAACTGCCCTTGGCATGCCGACAACCGGACCTGCGGCGGCGGGTTCACGCCGCCCGATAGATCTGCGCCACCGCGCCCCCCGGAAAGGCCTTCGAGCGCATCAGCTTGAGAGGAGTTGGCGCGGCGATTTCGGAGCAGGTGAGGTGACCCCCGCGAATAGTACGGCGCTGGGGTAGAGTCCGCCCATCGGGAGCGGACGATGAAATCGAAGCGATACACCGAAGAGCAGATCATCGGGGTGCTGGGGGAAGCTGAGGCCGGGGCGAAAACGAAGGATCTGTGCCGCAAATATGGGATCTCTGAGCCGACGTTCTACAACTGGAAGGCAAAGTATTCAGGGATGACGGTGTCGGATGCGCGGCGTCTCAAGGAGCTTGAGGCGGAGAATTCGAAGTTGAAGAAGCTGCTGGCGGAAGCGGAGTTGGACAAAGCAGCCATGAAGGATCTGCTGAACCGAAAATGGTAGGCCCGCAGGTGAAGCGCTAAGCGGTCGAGGTTCTCAAGGAAGAGCGAGGGTTTGGGATCACGCGCGCCTGTGGGCTGGTAGGGATCTCGCGATCACTGTACGGCTATCGGACTCGTCGGCCGGCGAGCGTTGAGCTGCGCGAGCGGATCTGCGAGCTCGCGGGTGAGAAACGGCGGTACGGATATCGACGTATCCACATTTTGCTTAGACGCGAGGGTTGGCAGGTCAACCGCAAGCGCACGTACCGGATCTATCGCGAGGCGGGACTTGCTGTTCGCCGGCGAAAGCGCAAGCGGATCGGACTCTTCGAACGAAAACCGTTGCCAAAACCATCGACCGTAAATCGCAGCTGGTCGATGGACTTCATCTCCGACGGACTGTGTGACGGCCGGCGACTGCGTTGCCTGGTGATTGTGGACGACTGCAGCCGAGAGTGTCTGGTCCTGGAGGTAGATACATCGCTTACCGGAAAGCGGGTTGTTGCTGTCCTCGAGCGGCTATCGGACACGCGAGGGTTGCCATTGTCGATTACCGTCGACCACGGGCCGGAGTTCGAAGGACAGGCGCTCGATACCTGGGCGTACCAAACCGGAGTAGCGACATTCCGCGAGCTGCGGCGCGGGTCGATCCCCCGCAAGATCTCGCTCCGGTGACCGATCGCAAGTTCCCGTGCGCGAGCTAAGCCGATTTCCGGGAAATCGCCGAGCGCGATTCTCGTTCGCTCGGCGCGCCACTTGAAGCGAAGTAGCCAGCGTTTGGTACCTTTCGGGCCGATTCGCAGCAGTAAGCCAGGAACAGCAGGATCTGCGACGTCAAATGATTTGCCCGTGGGACGGAGTGCCGTGAGCTGGGTACTGGACAAGCCGCTGATCAGGGTGCGGGGTAATGCCATGGCACTTTCCTTTGTGGACCATAGTTGTGGACCACTTGTGGACCATCTGCCGTGCAATACCCCGCCACGCACGGCGACACTTCGCGACACCAAGGCTATTCGCCCAAGGAGCGCCCCACTGATCGGACGTTATCAGATCGCTATCTAACCTCCTAATTTTGCAGGAAAAACTGTCGCATTCCGATGCATTGCGTTGCAGCGGGAGGTGAACCTGCTAGGATGCCGGGCCCGGTCGGGGCGTAGCTCAGCCTGGTAGAGCATCTGCTTTGGGAGCAGAGGGTCGCAGGTTCAACTCCTGTCGCCCCGACCAAGATATGGGCTGTTGTCCGTTCCGGATAGATGGGTGACGGTTTATTCCGGCGGTGAGTGTCAAGGTAGTTGTCGCGTCGTTTGGGCGGCAGCGTTAACTGGGACTCGCTGGGGATTGAGCTCCACCAGCCCGACGGGAGCCCAATTGCGGGTTCCACAGCTCCACCGTTCTGGATTCGCCTCATGTGCACGACGATAGAGTTCGTGCCGGTCGATCAGGATCTTGTGCTCCCGGCCACCATGGCGCTCATCGGGAGTCACGTATCGGATTGCGCTGTGTCGATGCTCACTGTTGTACCAGCCGACGAAGCGAGTCACCC
>JALYIG010000424.1 GCA_030775885.1 Acidobacteriota bacterium
CCACACATCCTTCAAAATTATAATAGAACCCCAACCTAGCGATGCCATCATGAGCATCGCATGCACGTCATCAGGCGTATGCATCGACTGGGCCTCCACGGACTTGTCCGACTGAGGAGCTTGCACCAGAACCTCTTCCATCCCGACCTCCCGCTTATCGGGGGTCAGTTCTGCGTGTCGTCAGGGGGTTAAATTATCCTGGCGCCTGACACCGGATACTGACGAGGCACAAGGAGAGTCGCTCTCATGTCCCTGCGCATGATCAATAGCGTTCTGGCTAACCGATCGATCGACACGCACTGTTCTCTGTGCGGTCGAACCTTCAAACTCGTCAAAGCGACCGAAGAACACATATTCCCGGGCTGGCTACAGCATTCGCATGATCTCTGGAATCAGAAACTGACCATTCCGAATCTGGTCGGGCGCCGGTACAAGTCGGTCAAAATTCCCATCTGTGTGAAATGCAATAACTTGCGTTATGGGCGATTGGAAACGCGATTGGCTCCGTTAGTAACTTCCGCGGACCCCTTTGCGGCTGTCGAGGCGACGACTGATGACGAGTTGGCTATCTGGCTAGGAAAGATTTCATGGCTGCTCTGGCGCAAAAGCCATTCTGCCGTCGATTTCAGAACTCGGGACCAAGCCGAACCTGAGAGGGTTTTACGAGACGAGATGATCCCTGGCACACACTTTACCGGGATCATGCAGAGGGCGTTCGCGCTGCGCAAGAATATGCACGCCTGTTATCTCGACGATCCGCCGGATCTATCCCGCTATTCAGAACCCTACTCCCTTTATAGAGTCAGGATCCACACCCGGGAACCACAATTCTCACAGTTCGACTTCAAAGATAACGTGGCGATTACTGGAACCGCGCTTCGCAGCCGCTCCCTAGGATTGATCTGTCTGTTTGACGGAGGTCTGCACCGGCGCTTCCGGGGCAAACGTTTCGAAGGTCTCCTGGGTGAGACCTTGCACCCGGTGCAATTCGATGAAGTCGTCGGCAGAATCTTTTACGATCAGACTGTGTTGGATGAACGAGCGTGCCGTGTCCAGTATGACTGGAATCGACCATTGAACGCCGTCATCGCGCAGAATCAGAGCCCCAGATTCTATTACCCATACCTCCAACAGCAGCACGACATCCGGCGTTACGCGGCGATAGTAGGACAATATACATCGTCTGACCCCAGTCAGATCGTTCCTGATCCTGACAAGGAACAAACGGTAACCTATCTATGGGACGCCGATGGTCATTTCTATCAATACCCAATTTCGGGCGATGAGCTTGACGCGGAACTGACTAACCCGAAGCGCGTGGCTGTTCCGAGAGTCAGCCGGAATCATTTTGGCGAGCCGGTAGGATCTCGTGGATCGGCAAAAACTGTGAGTGACTGTTTGATGACTTCAATTGATAAGAAGCGACCGAATCGTGGAGGACCGCCTGCTCGCAAGAAGATGCCCACCAGGACCCAATAGATCCTGCGCGCAGGCGATTCAAACTTAGCGAATACCGGTGGGCCGCTCATATAGTTGAAATCTGCAACGGACACGACGCGGGCAGCCGAAGTTCCTACCAGGCTTGGGAGTTGGTGTGCCTGGCATCAAGTAGTCCTGCCGGCAGTCAATCTTCGACTTGAAACTCGCCATTTGCGGCCATGGAAATTCCTTGCCGGATGGTTGGGCACGTATCGGTCGATAGTACGTATAACCAGCCCGTGCCGAAGGTCGCGACGAACCGGTCATCAAGGATCTCACGCAGCGCGACGACGTCGTGGCGATTCTCGGCTTCGGCCCAGTCATTCTCCAGTGCCTATGCCGTAGAGGAGCTTGTTGCAGAACTTGGCGCAGCATTCCTCTGCGTGTCGTTGGGAGTCACGCTGGAGGCGCGCGAAGACCACGCGGCCTACATCAGTCACTGGCTGAAGATTCTCAAAACAGGACAAGCGCGCGATCTGCACCGCGGCGGCTCATGCGCAAAAGGCGGTGGATTACGTCCACAGCTTGCAGGAGAGCCAAGCGGCAGCCTGATCTGGCCGCCGCCTTACCGGCGCGGCGTGCTACTGCAGCGGCGTGCGGGGTTTCATTCTCTGCCTACCGCGCGCTCATGCATACCAGACCAGCTCCACCACGCAACTCGTGTAAGCCAGCGGCTACAACCGGAAACACAGCGACTGCACCTAGTTGAATACCCCTGAAATATATACAGTATGCGGGTGGACGTCGGCTCGCAGTGACGACAGACAGCAGTCGTTGCAATCTACGCATAGGCCGGTGATAGGATCAGCTCATGGCTACACAGCGGGATCAAGTCTTTCGCGACGCGCTCCGGCTCGAGACCACAGAGCGTGCCGAGCTGCTGGACCAGCTTATCGATAGCCTGG
>JALYIG010000425.1 GCA_030775885.1 Acidobacteriota bacterium
GGACGCCCAAGGACATCCCCCCTGGCACACAGTGGGTCTATGACCATCCGTTTTACATTCTTCTCAACCTCGCGGTCGGCGGTAACTGGCCGAAGGATCCCGACGATACAACAGTTTCTCCAGCGAGCATGCTGGTGGATTATGTTCGTGTCTATACGCGGGGCGAAATGCAGCGTTGAGGCCGCTTCCTACGCGACCGTCCAACCCCAGTTCATCGATGGTGAGTCATAGCAACCGGATCAACGCAGCAGAATAAGCTGGAACGGGTACGGTCAGCCTGCTTCGATGAACGCTAAGAGGGTCGCCCGGCCGGTTCTGAAACTGCCCATCGTTACCTACTTCGGCCCCGTTGAATGTGAGCCCCGACTTGCTGTCGATTGCCGGAGCCTCAAGGCGTTCGACCGTGGCCCCTTTGAAACCACCAGCTGTACTGCTCAGCGTTACCTCGACATTGCGACCATCTTTGTTGAAGACGATGACCAGATCTGTCCCGCTATCCTTAGCCGCGGCATAAGCCGAAAGGTTGATATTCTGCGTGTCAACGATCGTCCGATGCAATGTGCGCCCCGCAAACTGTTGCGCCAACATCAGGCCATAGAACTCCGGCCGCACCACAAAGCCGCTGCCGATCGAGCCCACAATCGGCGAATAAAAGCCGTTCGCGCCACCATGCAGATTGACTCCCACGCAACCGATGGATGCGAGTTGCAGGCAAAAGTCCCCAGCCCACAATGCGGATGCAAATGTATCGCTGACTCCCGGCTTTCCTGCGTTGTAGCAAGAATTTCCTTCTGCCATGCGAAATGGCAACCCAGCCACTCTTGCCGAGTCCAGCGCGTCGCGGCAGGAGCTATTGAATCTTGCGCCCGGATGCAGCAGTAGATCGATATTCATATGAGGATCGGACGGCGGACCCTCCGGATAGTAGTGGCTGGTCGCAAGCATTACCTGCTTCGGAACGTCATGCACAAATCGCTTGACCCATTCCGAATTCCACGCGGTGTCCGGCCCGGCTACGGCAACACTCGGCAGTCTGTCATTAAATGCTGCGCGAAATGTCTTCCACTTGGCAAGGAAATCCTCGTAGCTCCAAAGTTTGTTTCCTTGATCCCGATGCCGGAAGAGATCGGGCTCATTGCCGAATTGCACGCACAGGAGTTGCGGTCCAAGCGTCCTTGCCACACAACTCGCTTCGGCAAGTGCTTGTTCGGGAGTGCCTCCGCCAAGGTTTAGGCCATAGATGCAACGCCAACCGGTCGCTTTCAGGAAGCCCTGCAGGTTTCGGATTGAGAGCGGTGTGATGGTAAACGTACGCGGTTCCCGGCGGCCCGGATCGGGTCCCACCAATCCCCCCGCCTCTGGTGGAGTTGTCGGGTCCGTTTCCGACCAGACTGTGAACTCGCTTAGATTTCCGCCGAGCCGCAGGATTCCCGCTGGACTCAACCTCTTGAATATCTCAATGAGGCCCGTGTTCTGAACCGAAAAGAAATCGGGGTAAACAAGCTGACCGCTCTCGTAGCTCAGGCCCATGAAATCCTTGGGGACCTTGGCAAGACTCGTCGAAGCATCGATGGACAGTGAAACCTCAAGTGTGCCCGGTTGCGCCATAAGGCTATGCTTTGCGCTGAGTGCGGTTGCTCCAAGGGCAGCGCTAACGGAACAAAACTCTCTTCTTGATAGCTGCTTCATAGGTGTCTCTCACTATCTTCGAGTTTAAGTACGGATCTCATTCATTGCCCTGATATGCGACGCGGCGGCTTCAACACAATCGCACTCTTCATTTCGGATATCTCGCAAGGTATGCAGTACGGTTCGATGTTGGGCTCACTGAACCACCCGTGTCATTCACTACGTGTGTGATCGAGCCGTGCCCGTTTAGGAAAACAGTCACCGCATCATTTACAGAAACACCTGAAGATTTTGGAACGAGAATCGCGCGATCTTCGACGATCTCAGGACCGGCGTTGAGATAGGAATACACGCCAAGTCCCCAGGCGCGGTGTGAATTGACCATGTCCGAAACGACATAGGACTCGTACCCGTTCGTCCTTCCATGCATCCACGCGCTCTGGGTAGGCGGATCATAGGGCAATTCGCTCTGGTAAAAGATGCTTTCGCCGCAGTTGCCGTTCCACTGAACCTGCTCTTTCTGATAATGCTCGACAGCCAGGCCCAGTGCCGTCACGTTGGTACCATTGACAACCACACCGTGGTCCGCCGTGTTCTGCGTCCATCCAACACCCGTTCCGTGGTCCGCCCGCCAGGCCCAGATGTCGTCCAGAATAACGTTGTCGCTATTCACTTCGAGGCTGGTCGTCGCTCTTCCGGGGGTCGCTCCGCCTATCCGGAAAAATACGTCATTGAGCGTTGCGGGATCAGCCGACCGATGACAGGGCATTTCGCTGTTACGATCTTTTCCTATTCGGTCGCTGGTCGGCGTTCTCCGCGTCCCCACCTGGAGAAGCACATGCGAGACAACGGGGCCGGCATCAATGATGAGGCCTGCGATGATGACCCCCTCGGAATGCGAAATGGTGAGAGCCGGTTTTCCTGTTTCCGCGATAAGCGTCGCGAACCCGAGGCCGAGCACGACGGTATGGGCCCGAATGACGGCGAGAGGGCGATCAAGATGGTAGAGACCGGGAGTCAGGATCAGATGCTTTCCCGACGCGAGGGCTGCGTTAATCTGGGCTGCCGAGTCCGAGGGCTGCGCAATAAAAAAAGCGCCGATGGGCAGGGACGACCCAGCGGCGGAGCCTGACGACCAGCTTGTTCCCGACGACCTTTGTATTGCGCTCGGCACGAAGACGTTGAATTTGCCAGCGTGGTCTATATAGAGAAACGGCTTTTCTCGGTTCTCCGGCGTCGTGTCGAGCACGGTGTAAGGAGGCGATGGAAAGGATTGCTCCGGGGCGCCTTGCACTCCGGAAAACACCATATTCCAGTTCGAGCCAGACCAACTGCCAAAGCTGCTGTTTCGCGAAAACCACTGCTGCTGTGATCCAGATTGCACCTGACCATCGACTTTTGTGTCGCTGATATAGCCACCGCTCGAGTAACCATGCTGAGCCGGCATCAACTGCAGACCTCCACGGATATGAATACGGCGAAGGGGTGACGCCTGGGAGACTGCCCAGCGGGTGTTGCCTTCTTCCGGTGTCACCGAGAGATTTTCCAGCGAGCGCCAGAAGTTCACTAAGGCGCTATCGGTTGGCTTGCCGGGCCTAATGCGGCCTTCGGCTCGCAGTCCCCCCTTTATTTCGACGTCATCTGGGGAAAGTCCCAAGCCCGCAACCGATGTGTAATATCCCACCTGGGAATTAACGGTGTAGGCGCCGGGCTTGAACAATATGGCGTGACGACTCGAACTGAATTCACTTTCGGTGGAGATTGCGTCGAGCTTGGCTTGAATCACCGAGTCCGATGTGCCCGGACCGAAGACGGTTACGTTTGGGCCAAAGTCGGGGGTGGATTGCGGGGTTCGAGTCTGCGCAATCGCATGGGTTCCAGAGAGAGCGCCGGCAGTAAGAACCACTGAAACCACAAAGTAAAGAATGGATCTTTTGCAGGTGAATACCTCCTGCAAGCAGCTAAGCTCTTCTTCTTTTTTCCTCATCGTCATCCATCCAGGGAAGGAGCTGTTGCAATGTTGACGGCGAGTCAGACGGGGCGCGCCACGTACCGAAGCGGGCGAGCCCGAACAGGGGGCTTCCGATCCTTCAAGCGGACACCAAGTGC
>JALYIG010000426.1 GCA_030775885.1 Acidobacteriota bacterium
GGTTTAGAAAGGTCCTTATTTCGGTCGCCCGGATCACGAGCGGCGGGATGAATTAAGTATGACGCACTGTTAGACGCCGAAGTAACAAATGACGCTTAGAATCGACCCTTATTAAAGCATCTTTTTATGCGAAATTACTCATAAAAAGTACGACAAATCATTGAAAAAAAACAAGATTAGGGCTGCGCTTCCTGCGCACCAGACTAGCCAATCCCTGTGCGGTTACCAACGTCATCCGCTACCGGCCCCGTCCAAATCAAGCCGAGCATACCATTTGTGCGTTGCGAACAGGGTTTGAACCCATTGGAATTGGGTCAGCGCCACTGCCTGAACAACATTCCTTGCCGCAATCTTCCTTCTCCTATCTTCTTTCAACCCGGGCTGAGTAGAAATCACTCTTTTGAGACTGAATCCCTATACTTTGGTTGTAGGTAATTTTCGAGGGCATGGCGGAGACGTAATGAAAATTCTGGTAACTGGTGGGGCGGGATACATCGGCGGCACGGTGACACGCATGCTGTTGGCCGGCGGACATTCCGTGACGATTTACGACAATCTGTGTCACCGCAAGAGGTCTGCACTGGCGGCTGGCGCGGAGTTTGTTGAGGGCGACATTGCCGATCGCGGGCTCCTTGAGGCAACGCTGAAATCCGGGCAATTTCAGGGGGTTATGCACTTCGCCGCGCTGATTGAGGCTGGCGAGAGCATGCGGCGGCCCGAGATTTATTTCCGCAATAACACGGCGGGGACGCTGTCGCTGCTGGAGGCAATGCTGGCCACCGGACACAACCGGCTGGTGTTCAGTTCGACGGCGGCCTGCTACGGCGAGCCGGTCACAACTCCGATTCTGGAGGACGCGAAGCTCGAGCCGACCAATGCATACGGCGAGAGCAAGCTGCTGGTGGAACACATGCTGCGATGGTTCAACCGCATCCACGGATTCCGTTATGCCAGTCTGAGATATTTCAACGTCGCGGGAGCAATCGAGGGGTACGGAGAGGCCCACGAGCCGGAATCACACTTGATACCCCTGGTGCTGGATGTGGCGCTGGGACGCCGGCTGAACATCAAGATCTTCGGTCAGGATTACCCAACGCCGGACGGCACCTGCATCCGCGACTACATTCATGTGAGCGACCTGGCGGAAGCTCATATGCTGGCGCTGGCAGCGCTGGAGAAGAAAGACCGGGTGATCTACAACATCGGCAACGGGCAGGGATTCACTGTGCTCGAGGTCATCGACTCGGTGCGGCGGGTGACGGGCAAGCCGATTGCGGTGGAGGAGTGTCCCAGGCGGCCGGGGGATCCGGCGGTTCTGGTGGCGGGTTCGGAGAAGATCAAACAGGAACTTGGTTGGAAGCCGAAGTTCGCCGATCTGGATGCGATTGTCGCAAGCGCGTGGGAATGGCACCAGAAGCGATACGCCTGATCATGTAAGCTCAGCGGGAGACCTTGGCAAGCGCGCGGGTGAGGCGTTCGGGGTGCGGGTTGAGGGTCGAGTCCTTCACGGCGGCCCGGTATCCACCCATGTAGATGGAGTACATAACGGCGAGGGCGCAGCCTACGCCGAAGAAGAACCCGATAAACCAGCCGATTGCGGCCGACCAGTAGAACGACATGGCGCCAAGTCTACCAGTGAGATTGTGACGGGACCAAAGTTTGCCCATCGCAGCGGGCATAGCGTACCTTTTTTCTGCGGTCAAACGCAGATCAAAGTCACTTATCGATAGAACGATAAACGGGGGAAGTGCGTGCATACGTCGGATGGAACGAACATGGTATCGCTGCTGCGGGAGAACCGGGTTTTTCAGCCGCCAGCCGAGTTTGCAGCCAAGGCGCACATCAAGAACGTTGCAGAGTATGAAGCGATGTACCGGCGCAGCGTGCAGCAACCTGAGGAGTTTTGGGCAGAGGCGGCAGGCGAGTTGGAGTGGTTTGCTCCGTGGACCAAGGTTCTCGACGGAGAGATGGGTTCGGCGAAGTGGTTTACCGGCGGCAAACTGAACCTCAGCCACAACTGCGTTGACCGGCACGCTAAGGGCGCGCGGCGGGACAAGGTGGCTTTGCTGTGGGAGGGCGAGCCGGGCGAAGTGCGGCGCATCACCTACGGCGAGCTGCACGAGCAAGTCCAGCGATTTGCTAACGTGCTGAAGTGGCTCGGAGTCGAGCGCGGCGACCGGGTCGCGATCTACATGGGAATGTGTCCCGAACTGGCGATCGCAATGCTGGCGTGTGCGCGGATCGGGGCCGTCCACTCGGTGATCTTCGGCGGCTTTGCGGCGCAGGCGATCGTGGACCGGGTGAACGATTCGGGCTGCGTTGCACTGCTGACGCAGGACATCAGCTATCGGCGCGGCACCGAGGTTCGGCTGAAGGACATTGTGGACGAGGCGATTGACCGCTGCCCGACAGTGCGGAATGTGGTGGTCTACCGGCGTGCCGTAGAGGGCGGCCCCACCGTGGCGATGAAGCACGGCCGCGATCTCTGGTGGCAGGAGTTGATGACGAAGGCAGATCGGGAGTGTCCGGCGGAGTGGATGGACGCCGAGGACCTGCTCTACATCCTCTATACCTCGGGGACGACGGGCAAGCCGAAGGGGCTGGTCCACACGACCGGCGGCTATTCCGTGCAAAGCTACCTCACCACCAAGTACGTGTTCGATCTGCGGGAGGACGATGTTTTCTGGTGCACGGCGGACATCGGCTGGGTTACCGGGCACTCCTACGTGGTGTACGGTCCGCTGCAGAATGGCGCAACGGTGCTGATGTACGAAGGGGCTCCGAACTTCCCCGACAACGGCCGCTTCTGGAAGATCATCGACGACCACAAGGTGAGCATCTTCTACACGGCGCCGACGGCGATCCGGGCATTCATTAAGTGGGGCGACGAGTGGGTCCACAAGTATTCGCTGGCGTCGTTGCGGCTGCTGGGAACGGTCGGTGAGCCGATCAATCCCGAGGCGTGGATGTGGTATCACCGTGAGATTGGCAAGGAGCGCTGCCCGATCGTGGATACGTGGTGGCAGACGGAAACAGGCACGATCATGATCTCACCGATCCCGGGCGCGGTTGCGACCAAGCCCGGATCGGCGACGCGGCCGTTCTTCGGAATTGTCCCCGAGGTAGTGACCAAGGAGGGCGAACCGGTACCGCTTGGGCAGGGCGGATTGTTGGTGGTCCGCAAGCCGTGGCCATCGATGGCAAGGACGGTCTGGGGCGACGCAGAGCGCTATCAACACACATACTTTTCGGATATTCCGGGGAGCTATTTCACCGGCGACGGCGCGCGATGGGACGCGGACGGCTATTACTGGCTGATGGGCCGGGTGGACGACGTGATCAACGTCAGCGGGCACCGGCTTGGCACGATGGAGATCGAGTCTGCGCTGGTGGCGCATCCCAAGGTGGCGGAGGCAGCGGTGGTCGGCCGTCCAGACGACTTGAAGGGGCAGGCGATCGCGGCGTTCGTGACGCTGGAGCACGGGCAGGAGCCCAGCGACGCGCTGCGCCAGGAACTCCGCAAGTGGGTAGCAAAAGAGATTGGAGCGCTGGCCCGTCCGGACGACCTGCGCTTTACCCAGATGCTGCCAAAGACGCGTTCGGGCAAGATCATGCGCAGGCTGCTCCGCGAGCTGGCGACGACGGGCGACGTTAAGGGCGATACGACTACGCTCGAAGACTTTGGCGTACTGGCAAAGCTGCGCGAAGGAGACGAGTAGCAGCGGTCGCCGGCGACTATGGACTCTCGGTGGCTTTGGGGCCCATCCAATGGCTACAGCCTTACGCGGACTGCGTAGGAGTAGTGCGCGGTGCCAGGTAAGACCTGAACCTGCCAGATTACTTCCACAGGTTGGATTCTTAGTTTGGCCAACGAGTGGGTTAGCTCGTTGCCCATCTATCGTCGCCAACAATACGCGTATTCCGACGTCGTCAGAAGAACATTTGCTTGAGTGCAACAATCAGACGTGGGACACATAAAGCATCTCCGCCGGCGGGGCCGATGTGGAGTTCGTGAGCCAGAGATATTCGCCAGTCATAATTTTTTACGCCTCCATGTAGAGATGCCTCCCCCCACAGTCCGAACGATCCGAGTTTTACCCAGATGCTACGAAGACGCGCTCGGGTAAGATCATGCGAAGGCTGCTTCGCGAACTGGTGACGACAGGCGACGTAAAGTGAGACGCCACCACGCTTGAGGATTTCGGCGTGCTGGCCAAGCTGCGCGAGGGAGATGAATAACGCGCTGGAGGCAAGCGGGGAACCATGGATATACGGAAAATTGGACGGGTTTTAAGGGCATATGGCCCTCTGGTGATGTTGCTTTGTCTGGGAG
>JALYIG010000427.1 GCA_030775885.1 Acidobacteriota bacterium
CAGGAACTGAAATCCCGCCCCATCCATCTGCGGCTGCATCGCCACCTGCTCCCACTTTGACGCACTCGCATAGCGCGCAAACAGGTTCACCTTATTCGTCGTCAGCCCAATCACCTGCGCCGTCACCATCTCGTCGCTGTTCCTGCGAACCGCCGCGTCTCCCGGCGTGACTACAATCTGGTACAGCGCCGGTACATCCTTCCTCGGCCCCGTCCACAGCAGCGACGCGCCATATCCCATAAACCCCGGTCGCGCCGCAATCATCCACACCAGCACGCCAGCGCACACCACTCCCACACCCACCAGCCACATCAATCTCTTCCGAGGAGCCAGTCCTTCCGGCCGCGCCGTATCCGTAACCTTCAGCGTGTCCGCCGCCAGCAACTCCAGGAACAAACCATTCTGCCCCGCGTTCGCATCCTCCGCACGTTCCTTCTCGCTAAAAGTCAGCAGTCGCTGTTCAAACTCCGGATACGCCTCTTCCGCGCGCCCCACAGCACGCCTCCGGTTCAGTCTCCATAGTGGCCAGGCAAGCGCCGCGCACACTGCCGCGACCACAACCGCAAGCAGCACTAATCGCGCCGGCGTCAACCCGCCTTCCGGAAACGCATATGCATTCAAAATCAAGGTGAGGATGACCGTCGCAGAGAGCGCCGCAAACGCAACCACCGCCGCTCCCCGCACGCTGGCATCCAGCCGCAGCCTCTGCTGCACCTGCTGGATGTAGAGGTTGAGCTGTTGTCGCTTGCTCATACTTCCTCCCGCTGCGTACCCAGGTAGCGGCTGGCCAGAACCGTTTCGGCCAACGCGGCCATTAGTAATAAGAGCATAACCCACCACCACAATCCCGACACCTGATTCTTCGCCTGCGTCGCCGATTCCGTGCCCGCGTCACTCGTAGCCCCGTGGGCGCTGCCGCTCCACAACTTCAAGACATCGTCCGGAATCACCGCCAAATCCGACTCCCGCGGATCGGGATTGACTGCAATCAGCGCATCCCGCCCATTCGCAAACCGTACCTGGTAAAACCCTGCACGCGCCAGCTGGAACGACTCCGCAGCAGCCGCTTCTTTCAACGACAAGGGCCGCTTTCCATCTGGCCCAATCACATCCACCGTAGCCTTGCTCGCCGCCCCGGCCCCCGCGTTCACCGGGTTCCGCAGTTGCACATACGAGTCCACAACCCGCGCCCCGCTCACCCGCTGCTCGCCCGACAGATACCGCGCAGTCTGATCCACAAACGCCACAAACGCCGGCTTCAGCGGCAGATCATTCGTCACGTTGTCGAATCCCGACGCGAACACCAGCACATGCCCCTCGCCCACCTGCTTATCGATCAGCAGCGGCGTCCCATCCGCGAGCTTCGCCGCCACCCGTGCGCTTCCCGGATCGACCGCCGCCGCATAGAAAAACTTCGCGGCTTCAAATCCATTCGCGTCCTGCATCGAAGGATGCGACGCATCCGCCGCGCCCACCGTCGAGAACCCCGCATCCCCACTCGACCCGCGCGAATAGAAATGCCCATCCTCCACATTCCCGCCATACACCAAAATATGTTCCCGATGCGACTCAGCCAACCCCGTCGCCACCAGCACACTCCCGCCGTCCTCCACATTCCGTTCCAGCGTGTGCTCCAGAATCGACGGCACCGACGGCACATCCGACAGCACCACAAACGCATACTTCGACGGATCGATATCGCTCGTCTGTTCCGCAGTGATCGGTTGCAGCACAAACGAAGCCTGCGCCGCCGCTCCCAGCGCCGCGCCGAAGTAAAGCGGCGACCGGGCATCACCCGCCTGGTGCACAAACAGAACGCGCTCCGGGTCCGCCCGCTTCACCGCGAAGTTGCTCGCATCGTCATTCGCAAATCCGTCGCCCCCTTCGATCCGAACAGCGCATCGACTCTCGCCATATGGCACGTCCAGCCCATCGAACACCACCGTAGTCCGCCCATTCGTCGGCACATCCACTTTCTTCGTCGCCGTCACCTTCCCATTCACCACCAACGAAACTGTCCGCGTAGCCGCCGGAGCATCGTGCCCTGCAACCACTGCAATCACACGAGCCTTCTTCATATCCACCAACTGCCCCGGTGCCTGCACGCTCTCCACATTCCAATTCGGCACCGTTGCACTCGCGCCCACGCGATGCAGCACCAACGCAACATTTCCCGGCATCACCAGGTCGGCGAAATTCCCGGGCATGTTCGACGTCTGCATATCGCTAAACAGGTCCAGTTCCATCGACGTATGCACCGTCTCGGCCATGGCCCGCATGCCGCGCCCCAGTTCGCCAAACGTCCCATGCCCATCGCCCGGAGCGATCCCCTGCACCGCCGCGCGCAACTCGCCCGCATCCGCCGTCGGCTGCGTCAGCAAACGCATCTGCCCGCCCAGCGCAACCACCTGCGCCTTCTGCGCTCCACCCTTGTGCGCCAGCACATCCAGCGCCCCGCGCTTCGCCTCGTCCAGACGAGTCCCACCGTCAGCACCCGCATTCATGCTGAACGAATCGTCCACCGCCACCAGCAGCAACTTGTCGCTTGCCGCCACCGTCTTGTGCCGGAAAAATGGCCGCGCAAACGCCAGCGCCAACAACAGCACCAGAGCCACCCGCAGCGCAAACAGCAGCAGATACCGCAGCCTCTTGTGCTTCACGGAGCTCTGCTTCCCCTGCTCAAAAAACATCAGCGAACTCACCGGCCGCGGCACCGTAGTCTGCTTTCGCAGCAGGTGCACAAACACCGGCAGCCCCACCGCCAGCAATCCCCCGAGAAACCAAGGCGCAAGAAATCCCATCACGCCACTCCCCGAACTCTGCCGCCCGCGCCCGGCCAAGCCTTCTGGCGCATCGACAGGTATTCGGTCAACGCGCGATCCAGCGGCTTGTCCGTCGTCAGCAGGTGGTATCCCAACCCCGCCGCCCGCGCCCGCTCCTTCATCTGCTCCAGGTGGTCATCCATCTTCGCGCGATACTGCGTCTTCACATAATCCGGAATCACTTCCAGCCGCTGGTCCGTCTCCAGATCCACCAACACCGCCGGTCCCTTGAGATCAGGCCGAATCTCCTTCGGGTCGAGCAGGTGGAACAGCACCACCTCGCTCCCATGAAACCGCAGCGGCTCAATCGCCTTCACCACTGTTTCCGGCTGTTCGTAAAAATCCGAAATCACCAGCACAATCCCGCGCCTGCTCAGAAATTGCTGGAAGTGTTTCATCGGCTTGCCAAAGTCCGTCCTCGCCGCCGGTTCCGCCTGTTCCAGCCCTGCCAGCAGCCGGCCCATCTGCCCCTGCCGCGTAGACGGCCTGATATAGTTCCGCACCTCATCATCAAACACAATCAGTCCCGCCGGATCGCGCTGGTTGTGCAGCGACAAATAGATCAGCGACGCGGCCATATACCGCGCGTAATCCATCTTTGTCACCGAGCCCGACGCAAAATTCATCGAGTTGCTCGCATCCAGCAGCACCGTCAGTTGGCTATTCGTCTCGCCGCGATACCGCTTCAGATAACAACGCTCCGTCCGGGCAAAAAGATTCCAGTCCACATGCCGCAGATCGTCGCCCGGCGCATACGCACGATACTCCGCAAACTCCAGGCTGAACCCGAAGTCCGGAGAGCGGTGCAGCCCCGCCACAAATCCGTCCACAACGGTCTTCGCTACCAAGTCCAGGCTGGATATCCCGTGTAGCACCGCCGGATCCAGAAACCTCTGCAGCATTCGTCTTCTCCCAGGACACCGTCATTCTGACCGCAGGTCAGAATCTCCGTAGTTGCATTATTCCAACTGACAACCAAGCCCAGACCACTATCCCCTACTCCTTCGGCGGAGGCATATGCGCAATCAACCGCGTCAGCACCTCATCCGAATCAATCCGCTCCGACTCCGCATGAAAATTCAGCAGAATCCGATGCCGCAGCACCGGGATCGCCAGCGCAGTTATGTCCTCATACGTCACGTGGTACCGTTTACGACTCAAAGCCCGAGCCTTCGCCGCCAGCACAATAAACTGCGCCGCGCGGATGCTCCCACCGTAGTTCACATATTTCTTCACAAAGTCAGGCGCATTCTCACTCTTATGCCGAGTAGCCCTCACCAGGTTCACCACATACTTCGCCAGCGACTCGCCAATCGGAACCATCCGCACCAGTTGTTGAAACTCCAACAACTCCGCCGCATTCGTCACGGCGGCGATCGCCGGGTTCTTCGTTGCCGTCGTCAAGTCAACCACCTTCAACTCATCACTCGCGCTCAAATAGTCCAGCACGGCGTTGAACAAAAAGCGGTCCAGCTGCGCCTCCGGCAGAGGATACGTCCCCTCGAGCTCAATCGGGTTCTGCGTCGCCAGCACAAAGAACGGCGCCGGCAACTGATAGATATGTCCGCGCACCGTGCAGCTCCGCTCCTGCATCGCCTCCAACATCGCCGCCTGCGTCTTCGGCGGAGTGCGGTTAATCTCGTCCGCCAGCACCACGTTCCCGAACAACGGCCCTTCGACGAAGGTCCATTTGCGATGCCCGGTCGTGATGTCCTCTTCGATAATATCGGTGCCGGTAATATCCGACGGCATTAGGTCAGGCGTGAACTGAATCCGCTTGAACGTGAGCCCCAGCGTCTGCGCAATCGTCCGCACCATCAACGTCTTCGCCGTACCCGGCATGCCCGTTATCAGGCAATGCCCGCCCACGAACAGCGCAATCAATATCTGGTCGAGCACCTCATCCTGCCCGACGATCACTTGCCTTACCTGCGCCAGTATTGCGTCGCGCACCGCATGGAAGCGCTCAATACGTTGCTGCAACTCCGCCGCGTCCTGATTCAATCCAGTCAATGCGCTCATGCCCACTCCCTCTCATTTCCGTCTCAAATGTGTCATTTTGAGGGGAGCGAAGAATCCCCGCATTAGCCTTTGTCTTTGCTTCTACCCTTGACTTTGCCGTTGTTGCCCTTGCTGTGCCTCAGTTTTCAGCTCTTCCTGGTAGTTGAATCCGTGCCTCGATCGGTGTTAAGCCTCTGCCCTACTTCCCCTCAATCTCCAGCAACAACTTCTGCGCCGGCCTAAATCCCGGAGCAGCCTCCAATGAAGCCAGCACACTCTCCTCCGCTTTTCCCTTATCGCCCGCCGCCAGATAAGCCCTCGCAACATCGAACTCCGCCGTCGCCATGTCCAGAGGCTTCATCGCCAGCACCGCAGAAAACTCCCGCACCGCCCCCGCATTATTCCCCTGCGCCAGCCACAACCCACCCAGCTTCCGATGCATCTCCTCATCCTCGGGATAAATAAAGTTCAGCAGGTCCAGCGTCTCCGCAGCATCTTTTGAACGCCCCAAATCCTCCTCCAGCGAAGCCAACTTCTTCAGCGTCGCCGGATTCTCGCCGCCCATCAGTTCGTACAACTTCAGCGCATCCACCGCGGCCTGTTTGTTGCCTTTCGCCAACTGAGCATTCGCCAGAATCTCGTAGGCGTTCGCATCCTCCACATACTCCGGATACAGCTTGACCATTGCCGCAGCCGCTGCGATCACGCCATCTCCATCTTTCTTTTCCGACATTCCTACAAGCGATTTCAAATCCGTCCGCCACTTGTCAAAGTTCGCAACCGTCGTTCCCACGCGCTTATCCAGCCACGCCTCGTACTGCTTGTCGAACTCCTTCGGCGAAACATGCAGATTATCCTGGATCGTCTCCGGCGTCGTCTTCAGCGCTGCAAACGACTTCACCATCCCCAGCACCGCGTCATTGCCCCACTTCTCGCTGATGTAGTCAAGAATCGTTCCCGCTTGCCAATAACTCACCAGCACCTGGTCCGGATATTTCGGAAAGATAAATCCCTGGTCCATCTCAGCCACCGGCAGCAGCTTCTTCTCCTTGATCGCAACCACCACGTCCGGAGTCAGCCGGTTCGCCCACCGCGGATCGACCTGTCCCTCCTCGTGCACCGCCAGTCCCTCGGTAAACCAACGCGGCACACGAAAACCGGTAGCCGACAAAACAAATACATGGCTCATCTCGTGCCACAAAGTCGCTCCCCAGTTAAAATCGCCTGGCTTCCGCCCCGAAGGCGAATCCATCGCCACGACATTGCCGAACGTCACGCCCAGCGCACCCAGTCCCGGCATGCCCATCGTTCGCACCGCGAAGTCTTCATGGTCGGGGTAAACCTCCAACTGCACCGGCCCATTCAGCTTCATCTTGTACTTGACCGAGTAAGTCTCAATCGACTTATGTAACTGCTCAGAAAAATAAGGTCCCAATAAATCCGCCTCATTCTTCCTCATCCGCAAAACTGTAGTCGCATCCTTCGTAGTTACAAAATTCTTGTAACTATCCAGTAACTTCAAACTATTTGCCGTGGCAGCATCCGTCTGCCCATTGATGAAGGCATCCTCTAACAACTCGCGTGGCTCATCTTCTTTGCCCATTCGCATCAGGTTGATGCCCAACTGCGACCGTGCCGCCCAATCCTTCGAGTCCGCTTCCACCGCCTTGCGATAATACGCAATCCCCTCCGGATACCGCCGGTTCAGCACCAGGTGCTGCGCCACGCTCGCGTACCCTTGGCTGTACCCGGGATTCACCGCAGACATCTGCCTCAGCCACGCATCCGCCTCGGTATTCTTATCCGCCAGTAGATCCGCAGCCGCCAGCGTAGCCATCGCATCCAAAGCATCCGGAGCCAGCGCCAGCGCCGCATTCGCCTCCTTCACCGCCTCGTCCGGCTTCGCATCTTCCAGCAGCAGATTCGCCGCAAACTCATGCGCCTCCACCAGCTTCGGATCCAGCGCAATCGCCTTCGCCGCATACTCCGTGGCCTTTCCATCGAACCCATCCGCGCTCACCATCGCCATCCCCAGGTAAGCCTGCGCATTCTCGGGGTCCATCTGCAGAGCCTCTTCAAAAAGCTTCGAGGCATCCAAATTATTGAAGCGCTCATGAAACAACATCCCATACCGCGCCCGCCATAGCGCCGAACTCTTCGGCATCTTCAGCGCTATCTCAAATTCCTTCTTCGCATCCTCGTAGTCCCCCAGCCCCCAATATCCCTCCGCCATCAAGTAAGGGTCGCCGCTCCGTCCCAACGCCTCAAAGCAACTTGCCGCCTCTGCCTTCCTCCCATGCAGCGTCAGCGCCCTGCATCCCTCCGGCGTCACCGTCGCAGCTACACACACCCCAGCCGATGCAAGCACCGCAAGGGCCACCCCTCCGAATTTGCAACCAATCCTCATCCGCGTCGCAACCTCGCTCGATGCCTTTCCCTCGAACCTCGAACCCAGTACCTCGAACCTATCTCTTACTTATCCAACTCCGCCTGCACCTTCGCCAACTCGACCAGTGCCGCCTTCAACTCATTCTTATACTCACCCGGCTCCATCGCCGCCTTCTGATATTTCAGCGCATCCACTTTCTGCTCTAACTCTTCCTTCTTCGCCATCAAATCCCTCTTCGCCGGATCGTTCATCGCCGCTTGCGCCGCCCCAATCCTCATTACCGTAAACGAAGCCATCAGCGCTCCCTGCCGCCCTTCCGTCTTCCCCGTACGAACCGCATCGCCCTTCCCCGTATCCTCAAACTCCGCATGCTCCGTCGCCAGCCGCTTCTGCGTCGAATAGAAATCCGCTGTCTTCCTATCCGCGTATACAAACGCCTCCATCGCAGAGATCGATTCACTCTTATCCGTATCCGCGGTCGGATCCTGCAAAGCCTCCACCCAGTACCGCGCGAACACGGTAGCGTTTTTCTCCGTCCCACTCTTCGTCGCCACAATCACCGCGCGCCCCGGTCGTTGGAATGCCGTCACCGCCCCGCCGCTCGCGCTCGTCGTGTCCACAATCAACTGCCGCCGCGTCGAGACCCTGTCGCACATCGCCGCCACTTCGGCCGCCGACACATCCGGCCCCACCAGGTTGAACTTGTACTGCTCGCCATCGAAGCTCCCATGCCCAATCAGTGTCAGCACAAAGCTATCCTCGGGCTTGGCTGCCGCAGCCACCTGTGCGATCGCCTCACTCAACTTCGCCTTTGTAGAATTCTTCCCCGTCAGCGTAACCACATGCGCATCCACACCACTCTTCAGCGTCTTGTCCAAATCCATTGCGTTCGCCGTAAACCTCTGCTCATAGTCCGGCTCCCCACCCAACCCCGCCACAGTAACGTAATAAGTCCCCGCCCACGACGGTGTCGATAGCCACCATCCGAAGCTGGCGATCATCAAAATCGCCGAGCCTTTACATTTGAGCCATCCCCCGATCGCAGAGCCTTTGGAATTGAGCCATCCCCTGATTGCGGAGCTTTTTCCCCTAAGGTAGGTCCGGGCTTTAGCCTGGACATTGCCATCGCCGTGTAAGAGGGGCTCTAGCCCCTGGGGTATCGTTCTCATACCACCCCCCACTTCCTGCGCAGCAGCCAGTCCG
>JALYIG010000428.1 GCA_030775885.1 Acidobacteriota bacterium
TTCGAGGTTTGAGTACGATGAATAAGGCATTACCCGTGCGCGCAAACCGCGTAGGCATCGTTGCAACGGACCAGTTGCGCGTCCTTGGCTTGAAGGCCATCTTCAACGAGTCGATGCAGTTGGAAATCATCCACCTGTCCATTCCTGGAGCGTTGGACGACGCCAACCTCAGCCTCGTGCTCATCGACGCAGAATGTACGCCGCACTTGTTCGAACTAATCGCAACCTTCCGCAAAGCGAGGCCGCAACTTAACCTCATCGTCCTCGGTAACGAGACTTCGCAGGAGTTCGTGGAACGCGTTATCGGCGCCGGCGCCAAAGGCTATCTCGCCCTCACCGCCAAGGAGTCCGAAATTCGCATGGCGGTTGAAATGGTGCGCGACGGGTCAGTCTGGGCCCCACGCAGAGTGCTCTCCCGGCTACTCGACCATCGGCGCGTCCCCGCGAGCCAGGACGCTCCGGTTCCCAGGTTTACGGCCCGTGAAATTCAGATCCTCAACCTGCTTCGCGCCGGGCAGCCGAACCGCGAGATCGCCCTGACCCTGGGCATCGACGAGGGCACCGTGAAAGCCCACATCGGTCGCCTGATGCGTAAAGTCGGCGTCAACAACCGAATCGCGCTTACGGTGCACCCATTTACGCAGCCGCAATAGCTGCCTGCCGCCCGCTGAATCGGCAATTACTAATCAGTCAACATACGTAGGTACTAAGGGCTCTAGACCTTCGTACCGTTGCCCCTCCAAGTGCCGTAGCACATGATGGAAACGCAACACAGACCTGGGAGAGGGGCTACGAGGTTTGGCAGCGCAAGCTGCTGAACTCTTGCAGCCCCCTTTTTTTGCGATGACACGTCGATCCGCCCGCAGAATCATGCGCCGGACAACTCCGGACAACTTCAAGCCATCCTATGCGGTGTATGCAATTGGTCCCGTCGAGTGACGCATAACGTCATTACGGGTCTACGATATAAGGGCCCTTGCGGGCACCCATCAGAAATCTGAAAGGTTACGAAAACGATGAAACGAATCTCTGGAATCTTATGTGGCGTTGTCATAGCCAGCTCCACCCTCTCCGCCTTCTCGCAGGCTGACAAAGGCAAGCTGACAGAGCGTCTTACCAGCGCTCAGGCGGTCATGAACGAGGTGATGGCCACTCCCGACAAGGGCATTCCTCAAGGCATTCTCCGCGGCGCTCGTTGCGTTACCGTCATTCCGTCCTACAAGAAGGGCGCATTTGTAGTTGGCGCTCAGTACGGAAAGGGCGTTGCCACCTGTCGCACGCCCAATGGGTGGAGCGCGCCAGTCTTCGTCACGCTTGCGGGTGGAAGCTTCGGCTGGCAAATCGGCGGCCAGTCCACTGACTTGATCCTCGTCGCCATGAATGACAATGGCCTTCAGGACATGTTGAAGAACAAGGTGAAGCTCGGCGCCGATGCCGCCGCTTCAGCTGGTCCGGTTGGCCGCAACGCTCAGGCCGGCACAGACTGGAAACTCAACTCCGAATTCCTCACCTACTCTCGTTCGAAGGGGCTGTTTGCCGGTCTTGACCTCGACGGAACCGTCCTGTCACAAGATAGCGATGACACCCGCGCCGAGTATGGCTCAGACCTTCCCTTCGACACCATCCTGAAAGGCAATCAGGCGGTACCGGTCAACGCTAAGCCGTTCGTGCGTACGGTGGCTCGCTACTTCGTCAGTTCAAAAGCCGAGGAAATGCACGAGGCGCACTAAGACCCTAGGTAACCCGAGTCTGAGAAGCCGCCACCTGGAGAAGTCCTCCGCTGGCGGCTTTTCCCTGCCTGTAATCCAATCGTATTCCGCCCCGTCTATACCAGACGGAGTCCCTTCACCTATCCCAGTTCCGACACTTCCAAGACTCAACCGATAGACTAGTATCTTGACTCGCGCAACCCAAACCCACGAAGAACTTTCGTCGCAGCCTACCTTCCGCCATAGACTTGAGTTTGCCGTCCTCTGGGTCTTCATCCGCGCCCTGCGAGCGCTTCCGCGACGTCTTGCTCGATCCATTGGAGCCTCAATCGGCTCGATGGCTTACGACACCTTCGGGCGTCTTCGCAATGTAGGTCTGCGCAACCTTGGTCTCGCCTTCCCTGGAATGCAGGAAGAGGAGCGCGCGAATCTGCTTCGTCTGGAATACCGCAACCTCGGCTGGTTGCTGGCTGAGTTCTGCCAGATGCCGAAGTACACCCAAAGCTTCGCCAGCCGCTTCGTCCGCTACGAAGGCCTCGAACATTATCTGGCCGCCCGCGATCGTGGCAATGGCGTTCTTGTGCTGACCGGTCATCTGGGCGCATGGGAGTTGTCCAGCTTTTATCACTCGCTCGGGGGATATCCGATGGGTATGGTCATCCGCCGCCTGGATAACCCGCTGGTTGATCGCATGGTCAACCGCGTTCGCTGCATGCACGGAAACCGCGTGCTGCCCAAAGACGACTTCGCCCGGGGATTGCTAGGAGCGATGCGTGCCGGCGAAACCGTCGGCATTCTGATGGACACGAATATGACACCGCCGCAGGGTCTGTTTGTGCCGTTCTTCGGCGTGCCCGCGTGTACTGCCTCGGGCCTTGCGCGCGTTGCGGTGAAGACCGGCGCGGCGGTGCTACCAGGTTTCCTGCTCTGGGAGGAGTCCGAACAGCAGTACGTCCTCCACTTTTACCCGGAACTCGCACTCTCTTCCACCGGCGACGCCGAGACCGACGTGACGGATAACACAGCCCGCTTCACCACGGTACTTGAAGACGCGATCCGCAAGTATCCTTCCCAATGGCTCTGGATGCATCGCCGCTGGAAGACCCGCCCTCCCGGCGAACCGCCCCTCTACTGACGAGCCGAGGTCTGCTATGTTGACTGTCAGAGGCACGGCATGAGTACAGGGAGCGAGATCGAACCAGCGCCAGAGCCGCACCCTCAACTCTCCGGACCGGGCACTCGGCACTGGCAATTGTTGGCTGAGTGGGTCGCACTCGGCGCTGCCTTCCTGGCCCTGCTTTTCGCAATCGATGTGTGCGCCGTGGTCCTGACCGGTCACGGTTCGGAACACCGCGATTTCGTCTCCTACTGGGCGTCCGGGCAGTTGTTCGCCCATCACCAGAATCCGTACGACGCTGACGCAATTCGACAGCTTGAACTCGCGCATGGGTTCTCGCCTGACCGCCAGGTTCTGATCGTGCGCAATCCGCCGTCTGCGCTTGCCTTGGTCGCACCACTCGGATTCCTCAGCTATCGCGCGGCTGCGCTGACCTGGTCCTTGCTTCTGGCCGGCTGCTGGGTCGCCTCCATTCGAATGCTGCGGGTGATGCTTGGCGGCCCCGACGCGCGCCTTCGCGTGCTGGGATATCCCTTCCCACGCTGGCTGGTGCCTGCGCTCTTTGCCCCGGCGCTGCTGTGCATCCTGGCCGGGCAGACGGGACTCTTCGCATTGCTGGGGCTGGTTCTTTTTCTGCGGATTCATCCATCGCAGCCATTTCTTGCGGGAGTCGCCCTGTGGCTCTGCGCCCTGAAGCCACATTTGTTTCTGCCCTTCGCGGTTGTGCTGCTGTTGTGGATAATCGTGTCGCAAAGTTACGCAGTGCTTGCCGGCGTGGTTGCAGCGCTGGGCGCAAGTTCGGGGGTCGCTCTTCTTGTGGATCCCTCGGCCTGGTCACAGTACGCGCAGATGATGCGCACCATCGGGATCGAGCGTGAATTCATCCCGTGCCTGGGCATCGCACTACGCTTTGCGCTCAACCCGAATTCGACCTGGCTGCAATACATTCCAGCGGCGTCCGGGTGTGTTTGGGCAGTCTGGTACTACTGGGCCCACCGCGACCGGTGGGACTGGTTGCAGCACGGCTCGCTGTTGGTGCTCGTCTCGGTGCTGGTAAGCCCGTACGGCTGGCTCACGGACCAGGTGCTCGCTGTACCGGCACTTATGTGGGTCGCATTCCGGACCGGCCGCGCAAACCTGCTCACTCTTGCATTGGCAAGCTCTGCCATCGAAGTCGCAGTGCTCTTGAACATCTACATGCACTCGCCGTTTTATCTGTGGACGGCGCCCGCGTGGCTGGCCTGGTATCTCTTCGCGACCCATACAGCAAAGCTTCACCCAGACATCTCCGCCCCATCCCCTTTGATCATAAAATCTCAGCCTAAATAGCAGCGCTAAGCGCTGAAATCGGCATCTCACTTGGGAGTCGCTGCTTTACGCTTTTGCCAGGAGATCGTCATGTCCTTTGGAATTTACGCAGTCGGTTATCTGATCCTGATCGGCGGCATTGCGTACCTCGCCCACCTGATGCACGTGCCACAGGCGTACATCGTCGCAACCTGCGTGATTCTCCTCGGCATCGGCGTCATTACCGGCGTTAAGAGCACGCGCTCTAAGGATCCGAACTAGATCTGGCCGAGCGGTGAGGAGTCCCCCACCGTGCCACGTTTACAATCGGAATTGTGGACACCTCGACAATTGTCATTCTGGACTTCGGGTCGCAGTACACCCAACTCATCGCACGCCGCATCCGCGAATTCAACGTCTTCTCGGTGGTGCTTCCCTGCACCGCGCCGATCGACCAGATCCGTGCGCTCGCGCCGCTCGGCCTGATCCTCTCCGGCGGCCCAAGTTCTGTCTATGATGCTGACGCGCCGAATGCCGATCCAGCGCTGCTGTCGATGGGCGTGCCCGTGCTCGGCATCTGCTACGGACTGCAGTTCATCGTGCATCAACTCGGCGGCCGCGTGGAACCCGCTCCAGCGCGCGAGTATGGCCACGCACAGGTTGAAGTAATCGCCGAGACGCCTCTGTTCCGCGGCCTGCCGCGCACGCTCGACGTCTGGATGAGCCATGGCGACGAGGCAAAGACACTGCCGGATGGTTTCGTGCTGACGGCAAAGACGTCCAACGCTCTTGCCGGCATCGCCGACGAGGGGCGGCGCATCTGGGCCGTGCAATTTCATCCCGAGGTCGCGCACACACGTCAGGGCATGGAGTTGCTGCGGAACTTCGTGTTGGATATCTGCGGTGCGAAGGCCGACTGGACGCCGGAGCACTTCATTCAGACCACCGTCGAGCGCGTTCGTGCCCAGGTCGGGGAAGGCCATGCCATCTGCGGGCTCAGTGGTGGCGTAGACTCATCGGTCGCGGCCGTGCTGGTCGCGCGTGCCATCGGCGACCGCCTCACCTGCATCTTCGTAAACAATGGCGTCCTGCGCAAGGACGAGTTCACCAAGGTGCAGAAGACGATGCGCGAACAGCTAGGGCTACGCGTAGTCGCCGTCGATGCAAGCCAGCGGTTCCTCGACGGACTCGCCTGCGTCACCGATCCGGAACAGAAGCGCAAGGTCATCGGCGGCGAGTTCATCAAAGTTTTCGATGACGAAGCGAAGAAAATAGTCGATTCTGAGAAGCACGAAGGCGAGGAGATCGCCTGGCTGGTCCAGGGGACGCTGTACCCGGACGTGATCGAGTCGTCCAGCGTCAAGGGGCCGTCGCAGACCATCAAGAGCCACCACAACGTCGGTGGCCTTCCCGCGGACATGAAGCTGAAGCTGATCGAGCCGCTGCGCGATTTGTTCAAAGATGAAGTGCGCCGCATTGGCCGTGACCTCGGCATGCCCGAAGACATCATCGAGCGCCAGCCGTTTCCTGGCCCCGGACTCGCAGTCCGCATTCTCGGAGAGGTGACGGAGGAACGCGTCGCACTGCTGCAGGAAGCCGACGCAATCGTAGTCGACGAGATCAAAGCAGCGGGCCTCTACCGCAAGGTGTGGCAGTCGTTCGCCGTGCTGCTTCCAGTGAAGTCCGTCGGTGTCATGGGAGATCAGCGCACCTACGGCTACACCTGCTGCGTGCGTGCGGTCGAAAGCGAGGACGGCATGACCGCCGACTGGGCTCCGCTGCCCTACGAAGTGCTGCGCTCAATCTCCAGCCGCATTGTCAGCGAGGTGCGCGGCATCAACCGTGTCGTCTACGACATTACGTCGAAGCCGCCGGGCACCATCGAGTGGGAGTAGACACCTCAGCGACCGTCAGCCAACAGAACAATATCCACTCGCCGATTGCGCGCACGGCCGTCTGCCGTGTCGTTGCTGGTGGCTGGATGGAACTCGGCGTATCCGGCAACCGACATGTTCTCCGCATGAACATTGGAGTGCAGCAGCAACAGCCGGGCAATACTGCTGGCGCGGGAACTGGATAGCTCCCAGTTCGACGCAAATTGCGCCGTGTGGATCGGCACATTGTCGGTGTGCCCCTCGACGCGTAGCAAAGTCTGCGGCAGAGCGTCTGCGATGCGATCCAGAACGGGCAGCGCGGAGGACCGAATGCCTGCCGCTCCGGAGTCGAAGAAGCCCGCCTCCTGTAAGGAAATCACCAGGCCATTCGGCGACTCATGCACCGCGATTACACCCAGACCGATCTCAGGTTGGGACACCTGTTCGATGTGCTGCCTCACCATGACCATCGACTCCGGCGTAGCGGCAAAAGTGGGTCCCATCGAGGGCGGCGCAGCGGAGCCTCCAGTCCCGATCAGCTTTGTTTCGTTCGGCTGTTCAGGATGGGGCTGGAAGATACCCATCTGATTGAACGCGGATTGAATGGAGGCCGCCATCTCAACTTTCTTGCGACGGTCCGATTGGCCGGTAGCGAACAGGACCACAAAAAAAGCAAAGAGCAGCGTAATGAAGTCCGCATACGAAACCAGCCAACGATCGTGGCTCACCTTACCCTGCCTCTTCTTCCGCATTACGCCGCCCTGCCGGCCACTATATTTTCGCTACCGTCGAAGAGAAACGTTCGCAGCTTGATCTCGATCATGCGTGGATTCATCCCTTCCTGGATCGAGATCACGCCTTCGAGCATCATCTCCTTCACCATCTGCTCTTCCTGCTGCCGGATTCGCAGCTTCCCCGCAGCTGGCAGGAAGACCAGGTTCGCAAGACCTACGCCATAAATCGTCGCGACAAAAGCAATGGCAATTCCGCGGCCAACCTCCGCAATATTGTCCAGATGCTGCATCACCTGGATCAGTCCGATCACCGCGCCGATGATCCCCACAGTCGGTGCGAAACCGCCCGCCGACTCGAAGACTTGGGGGATTCGCTCTTCAGCCTCAGCCTTATTCTCCAACTCCAGCCGCATGATCTGCCGCACTGCCGCAGGCTCCGTCCCATCGATCGCAAGCATCAGCGCCTGCTTGAGAAATGGGTCTTCTACCTCTGCAAGATCTTCGTCGAGCGATAAGATGCCGCTCTTGCGCGCCTTCACCGCAAACGCTACCAGTTGAGCGACAATAGCTTCGCTCTTAACTCCACTGGCAAAGAAGACGCGCATAAACTGCTTGATCGCCGCAAGAAAGATTGGCATCGGAAACTGTAGCATCACGGCACCCATGGTTCCGCCGAGCACGATCATCATCGCGGTCGGCTGGGTGACCTGGGCGATGCTTCCGCCTTCGATCATCAAGCCGCCGAGAATTCCAACAATCGCGAGCAGGATGCCACCAACGCTGGCCATGTCCATGGAGTATGCCTCTGTCCTCACCAGCCGTTAGGTTTGGCTCGGCTTGATCGGCCTGAGAGAAAACTGAGACAGCATCGCCCCACCTGGCGCGCCGTCCGGCCACGCAGCGCCCAGCACCCGCGCACGAAACGAAATTGCCAGCGCAACTACTTCCTCGCAGGATTCGCGAACCACAATCTTGTCTCCGGTGAGCAGCGTCAGCACCGTATCCGGAGAGGCCTCGGCGCACTTCAGCAGATCGCAATTTACAAACAGCTTCTGCCCATTCAGGCGTGTCAATTCAATCATGAGGCGCACTTCCCTTCTATCTCAGTATCGGCAGATGCACCGGCGCGGTGACTATCACTCCCGGTCGCGAATCTTGTCTGGAATGACTAAAGTGCCCGATAGCCACGCCGATGAGGTGAGGGAACGCGGAGCCTCCCGCTCACTGGATTCGGTAGATCGATTCGGTACCGGGGCGGGCAGTGCGCTTGCGGCAAAATTTGCAACACAGGAGCGTTACCGAATGTCCTTAAGTATCCTCAATAACATCGCGGCACTCTACGCGCAGAACAACCTCAACACTACCCAGTCGAGTCTCCAGAACACCCTGCAGCAACTCTCTTCCGGTTCGCGCATCAACTCCGGCGCGGACGACGCAGCCGGCCTTGCAGTCGCAGACGGTCTTCATGCCAACCAGGCAGCGCTCGCTCAATCTACGCAGAACGCCAGCTCAGGCATCGGCCTGTTGCAAACGGCGGATGGCTCGCTCTCCCAGGTCACCAATCTGCTCGACCGCGCAGTAACGTTAGCCACGGAAGCCTCCAACGGAACCCTCACCGACGCACAGGTCAGCTCCGCCAATCAGGAGTACCAGAACATCCTGTCGCAGATCGGCAACATCGGCTCTACCAGCAACTTCAACAGTTCCGCCGTCTTCACCTCCAAGGCCACCAACATTGTCGTAACTGACGGCACATCGGGCGGGCTCAACACTTACGCAGACACAATTGGCGTTTTGACCACGGGGAGCGTCGGCACCAGCGCAGGCACCGCGGTCGTCGCGACAACAGTTACCCCCACAGTCGTGCAAGCCGCGGCTGGCGTCACCAAAGTGGCAGGCCAGTACACCATTACGCCGGGCGCGAAGTTGGACACTCTCTCCGGCCAGATTTCGTTCACGGTTGGAAGCGGAACTGAAGTGGATATCCAAGTCGCCGCCGGCACAACCATCGGCACGTTGAAGACGCAGTTGATGGCGGACACCACCTTTACTGGTCTGGGGCTCAGTGCTGCCGTCAACCAAGCGGGAACTGGCCTCCTCATCACCGGCCCCACCTCCGGCGCGGATGTCGCGGCTAACAGCGTCACCTTTACTGGTACTTCCCTCACCGATTCGGTTGCAACCCCTGCCATCACGGGCGCAGCAGTAGCGGGCGCCGCAGGATCGGCTTCCCAGGGTACGTTGACGATGGCGGGCGGAGTGACCGGTGATTCGTCCTTCGGCGGCTCCTTCACGTTGCACCAGACGGGAAACACCGACCTTGTTGTCACGATCACAGCCGCTTCGGACATGGCCTCCATGAAAAGCCAGATCGCTGCCCAGGTCAATGCGGCAGGCACCGGTTTTACATCAGGAGTACCAACGGGCACCGCTGACAATCCGGTTTTCAACTTCACCGGTGCCAGCAACACCACCGCGGTCACAATTACCGCCAACAGCCTGGTGGACGCTACAACCGTCGCAGCAACGTTCACGGGTGGCGCTGGAACGGCAGGCACCGCTGCAAAGGCAGCTACCTACACCTTGTCCGCGCTTAGCACCGCGACTGACACCTTCGGTGTCGGTTCGACGATCACGGTTGGAAGCACGTCCGTTTCCCTGGACGGCATGGATGGTACCGCTGCTGCGGCCGCCATCGCTGCCGACAGTACGATCAGCGGGCTGGGAATTACTGCCGCGTTCGACGCGGGCACCAAGAAACTCACCATAACCGGAAACTCCGATGGCACAGCCCTCGTAGTCACCGGCGCGGCTGGTCTGAAAGATGTCAGCAGCGCAACCCCGGCCACCATCGATGGCACGACGGTTACCATCACCAAAGCAGCGGCAGGCTCAACCGCGATCGCAGCCGGAACCACCAAGATCGCTCTCCTTAACTCCGCGGATACGCTCTCCGGGACCCTCAACGTTGTGGTCGGATCCGGGAGTAGTGCGAAAACCGCGGCGCTGACCATCAAGTCGGGCACTACCGGAGTAGACCTGGCCACCCAGATCACTCAGAACGCTTCTTTCCTGGCTGCCGGCATCAAGGCGGCATACGACGCCAATAGCTCGACCGTCACTCTCACCGGTCCAAACGGAGCGGCCAATTCGCTCACGGTCACTGGTACGGTCACGGATTCCACCACCAGCACGCCTGGCGTTGGAGCCAACTTCACCGCAGGCACCGTGTCGCAACTCACGGCTGTCAACGCAAAGACAATTCTCACCACGGTTACCTCCGCAATCGCCGACGTCGCTTACCAGCGCGGCACCCTCGGCGCCTACATCAACCAACTCACGTCGGCTTCGAACGTGGCCAGCGCGGAAAACGTCAACCTCACCTCCGCCGAGCAGTCCATCCGGGCAACCAACTACGGTCAGGCCGCTTCGGATCTGTCCAAGTACCAGATCCTCTCGCAGACCGGTATCAGCGCTCTGGCCCAGGCCAACAGCGTCCAGCAGGAAGTCCTCAAACTCCTCCAGTAATCCTTGGAGAACGATCCCGACAGGCGGCTCCGCATTGGAGCCGCCCAGTTTTTCTGAAGTCGCTCTAATGCGACGCCGGCCGTCATGGCCTGAGACTTGCCTCCAGGAGACCGTTATGGGAACGGTAGGAATCAACTTCGGTTCTGCCACCAGTGGCGGAGGTTTCGACGTCACCGCGACAGTCGCCAGCATCGTCTCTAATCTGCAGGCGGTCGAGACGCCGTGGAAGAACCAGCTCAGTTCCCTCAAAGCCCAGGACACTGCATTCACCTCCCTCGGCACCGATCTCTCTACCCTCAGCACCAGTCTCCAGGCACTCACCGACTTCCAGGGAGTGATGGCTTCCAAGCTGGGGTCAAGTTCCGACACCAACATTCTGTCACTAGGCTCAGCCAGTGCAACCGCAGTCGCAGGCAGTCACACGGTGGTCGTCACCCAACTGGCGCAGACCTCATCCGAATACTCGAGCGTGGTGCCCGTGGGCGACAAACTGGCCGGAGGGCTCACCTTCCAGGTCGGGATCACGGGCAAACCGCAGACTGTTGCCGTCGTAATTGGCTCCAGCGATACCCTCTCCACTTATGCTGCCGCGATCAATTCCGCTGACGTCGGGGTAACAGCTCGCATCATCACCGACGCCAAAGGCTCACGTCTCTCCCTGGTTAGCGGAACCGACGGTGCCGCCGGTCAAATCACAATTACCGGAAGCCTCACCGATACTACTGCTTCATTAGCCATCGCGATGAAATCAGGTCTGGCCGGACAGGACGCAATGCTCAGCGTCGACGGAATTTCCGTGGATAGCGGATCCAATACCATCAGCGGCGCCATTCCTGGAGTCACTTTTCAACTCATCTCTGCCGATCCCACCATTAACGTTCAGGTTCAGATCGTTAACGACAATGTCTCCGTAAAGAGCGCTTTCTCCACCTTAGTAACCGCATATAACGCGGTTGTAAAGGACCTCGCTACCCAGGAGGGCACTGACTCCTCCGGCAACTCCGAGCCGCTTCGCGGAAGCTCGGTGCTCTCACGGATTCAAAGCTCGCTCTCGCTCGCGCTCAGTTCCGGCGTCGCAAGCGGCAGCGTCAACAGCCTGTATCAAATGGGAATCTCGGTCAGCCAGGACGGGACTCTCAAGCTCGATACCGCCGCTCTGGATTCTGAGTTGAACTCGAACTACTCAGGTGTGGTGGGCTACTTTCAGAACGCCAAAAGCTTCGGGCTCAACTTTCAAAATGCTCTCGACCAGGTCGGTAACCAAAGTCCGTCCGGCGCTATCACTCTTGCCCTCGCGGCCAACTCAAGTCAGGAAACCACGTTCAACGCGGACATAACCGCCGAAGACGCGCTCATTGCAACCCAGAAGACAAGTCTCACCGCACAACTCAACCTGGCAAACGAAATCCTCCAGGCGATTCCCCAGCAACTCAACGAAGTCAACCAACTCTACAGTGCCATGACCGGCTACAACACCAAAACGGGTTAGGAAAACTATGGAAACCGCTTATCAGCAGCAGGCACTTCGCAGCGCAAACGGCATCGAACTCATCATCGCCCTGTACGACGGTGCCATCCGTTTCCTCTACCGTGCCATCCAGTGTGTGGAAGAGCGCGATGAGATCGGCCGCCGGGCCGCCGTCAAGCGCGCCGTCGACATCATCATGTACCTTCAGGCCCGCCTGCGCACCGACATTGGAGGCAAGCCCGCAGCCGCGCTTGCCGACTTCTACACCGCCATGTTTACCATGACGCTGGAAGCGTCGCACATCGCATCCCTCCAGCAGTTCACCGAAGTGATCGCATGCCTGGGCAATGTGCGGGATGCGTGGATCGTCGTAGCCCGCGACCCCGAAGCGCAGCAACTTCTGCCACGCGATCTCCGCTCCCATGACGAGCGCTACTCCCGCAGCACATCCCAAATCCAGACCCAGCCTGCGCCCCAACCGGCCGACACGGCTACCAGTCGTTGGTCCGCGTGATTTCGCTACGCAGACTTACTTCCCCGCATATTCTTCGCGCATCGGCGTAAAGATATCCAGCACCTCACAGTCGTCGAGCGCGGATGCCTGGTGCTCAACTCCTCCGGGCACCAGGAAGCAGTCTCCCGGCCCCACCTCGAATGTGCCGCCCGGGTGCTCGAAGCGGATACGCCCGCTGACGATGTACACCATTTGCTCATGCGGATGGCTGTGCCGCGACCCCACCCATCCTTTGGTCATGGTGTGCCGCACCAGCATCATTGCCGGGCTGTAGGACATCACCTGCCGGCGTAGTCCGGGCTCAGGCGTCGTCATTTCTTTCTGGTTCGAAGGAATCACTTCAATTGCAGTCAATGGCATGCGAAATCCTTTACGGTTAGAAATCCTTCGAATTGACCGGCCTTCACAAGCCGAAAGCTGGCGTCGAACCGGCTTAGAAAACGACCCGGTTGTTCAGTTGGGTGATCTCAGGCAGGTCACCGCTCATTTCAATGCTAACGTTTCCGCCCTTCCAGTCGGTGCCACTCGGAAGCGACAGTGAAACTTCTTCCGTCTTGGGAACGAGATCGAGCGGCGCTTTCAGAGAGCCAGCCTGGGCGGTGGCGATCACCTTGCCTGCCTTATCGCGCAGCACAACCCTGGACTCAGGAGCATCCACAGAACCGAGGCTGTGCAATGTCACCTTCATCGTTGGCCCGTCGACCTTTACGTCGTCAGAACTGATGCCGAGGTCGGGTCTCGACCAGTACGGCACGCCCGGCGTCGCCAGCTTCATTTCAACCACGGTGGTCGTGTGCGGCGCAAAAGTCAGCGCAACATCCTTGCTCCGTTCAAACGCCGCGGTCCATTTCTTCATGCCACTCAGTTCCGCGTCCTTCGATGTCTGGATTCCCTGGGTAATCTCCCATTGTCCCGGATCGACCTCCCATCCCGTCATCTGAGTCTTCACCGGAATTGCGTCCATGTTGTACACAATGATTTTGAGATGATCCGGCGTAGCCTCCGGCACCAGAATGCCGAGGCTGTCCGCTTTCGCCGGCGCGACGAACCGCCAGCTCACAGCGTTGCCGGGGTAGATTTTGTTGCGCACCAGCGCGACTCCGCCGAAACGAGCACGCTGCAGTTCAGTGTTCACAAACATCGGCCCCGCGGAATCAGTCACCCGGTCGATCCAGAGACTGCCCTCCGTGTTGATCCATTCTCGGTTCGACTCGTCTTCCAATTGTTGCCCATACAGCCTGTCAAGATAGCGTGTGTCGCCGGACGCCTGCCAGGCGAAGGTTTCAGCTGCGCCAGTCGTCGAGTGCGCAGCCGTCTCTACCTCCCCAATCGGCGCCGGAGCAGCCGCTGACGCAACTAATTGTTTGCCCCACTTGTCCCGCAGGCCCAACATATCCAGCGCGTCGGAGTTGATGTTCACCAGCGATGATGGCCCGGCATCCATGAACGGCAGCAAATACTTCTTGTCCCCGGTCCATCGATACGCCGCCCAGAACATGAAGTCCGGTGTGGAATCGCCTCCGGGAAGATCTTCATCCGTTTTGAAGTTAATATCAGTACGTGTCACGAATTTACCGTCGGGCCCCTGCTTGCGGTGCGCCAGCATCCCGTCGATCGTCTCTAGCACCATCTTCCGCGTCTCGGGTGCTCCGTTGAAGAGCACCAGGTCCAAGGCCGGCTGGAACACCATGTAGGAGCGTGCTTTGGTCCATCCCCACACGCCGCCCTCGGCCATCTTTGACCCGCTATAGTAAGCCGATCGCACATGGCGATGACCTGCCGCGTTGACTCCCGTCAGCCACTCCAGCCGCTTAGCCGTCACCATCGCCCGTTCAATGTCCTTCGGATTGCCGAAGTCCATGATCATCGTCTGGCCGAGCACGTTCAGCCCATCCTCATACGCGTGCAGTTCGTCGAACTGACCGGTCGCCAAGCCGTTCGTCCACATCTTGTTCTCGTACATCGCCTCGAGTTCCCGGCTGAGGGAGGTCTTCAACTTCTCGGGCTCAATACCCATCAAAGCTACGGATGGAAACAGGTTTGTGAAGTCGCTGTCGTCGCCCAGACCGCCGCCGAACTCCCCGTCCCAAGCCTGTCGCTTGTCTATAAAGTAATCGGCAATACGGGTGAAGTAGTCGACATCCTTCGCCTGCAGATAGGCCCACGCAGGCACGCCTGCAGGAACCTTCAGCGCAGTGTAGTCCGGCTGAGCTGTCTCCGGATTCCATTCATGCCAATACTTCCGGCCGAGATCATTGTCCGGGTCGACGCGCAGCAGGTCCGTGATATCCGCGTAGAAGCGGTTGTACGTATTCAGATGACGCGTGTTCACGTGCTCTTCCGTCATGTTGGAGAAGTTGTCGCGCACTTGTGCCAGACGATCTGCAACATGCTCCGGAATCGCATCCTTGTACGGCTTGAAGATCAGCCGCACCGACGCGCCCTCCATCGAGCTCGCACTGAACTCCGGGCTCGCGGAAGCAATCGTAATAAGAATGCTCTTGTCATTCGGCAGAATCCGGTCGCGCAAATCCAGCCACAGCGTATGCGCCTCGCCGGGTTTCACGCTGAAGGTGAAGCTCATCATGTCGCGCATCGGCCACAGAGGATCGCGTATCTTGATGTTCATTGGCACATACTCGCCGTGGGTCGGTTTCACATTCAACGCGGGTAGGTCAATCGCGATGCCGTCCAGTCCAGCGTGAATATCGTCCCAAGTGTAGGAAGGCACGTGAGTCGTCATCGCGGAAAGCCCGCGAAAATCTGCGGGAATCAGTACATGCACAATTGGCAGACTTGCGGTTTCCGTCATCGCACTCGGCGCGGCCTGCCGAGCACTGGCGCGCCTCCCGCCGCCTCCACCGCCTGGACCCTCCGTCCCTGGGACACCCGAGATCACTTGCCGCTCATCTTCGGGATACCTGTCATGAACGAAGCTCAGCAGAGGAGTCAGGCTCGGATTATCCGCCGGAGCAATACCCACCGTCAGTCTGTAGCGCAACTGAACAGTACTCTGCGGCACGTCGCCCGGGTGCACGTAGTACGCGCTGAACTCCCCAATTGGAGTCTCCTGTTCGACATTGGTAAAGCGCAGCTTGCCCCCGGTCACCGGCGTCGCAATATCGTGAAAGGTCGTCTCCTGCCCGCTCGGCCTGTCGAACAAAGTCTTCGACGGCAGGACTTTTCCATCCAACCCGGCGCGCCGTACCACATCCTCTGCCACATCCGGCGTCAGCAAATCCATCTTGCCGAAAGCGCCGCCGCTGAACTCCAGATGATTCCACGGCTCCTGCGGCATGAGGAACGTAATTGTCTTGCCGGAGATTGCATAGCAATCCCAATCCGGCAATTGAAAATAATCCAACCGACCGACGATTCGTGACCGGTTGTAAACTCCGGGCCAGGTCGTCTCGCGGATGCCATCCATGCCGCGGAACCACCACCGCCCAATATCGTATGCGTCGTTGATCTGCACCTTGCGCACAACGGTGGACGCAGACGTAAGAGGAGCCGGAACATCCCCTGCGCGATTCCAGCCGTAATGCAGCCACCACTCCTTCTGCACGTCCGCATTCGCCAGGCTGCGCGCCGCCGCCGGTGCGGCCTGCGGAATCTTACCCTTCGATAGAGATGCGACATTGTCATCGGAGAGCGCGCGGTCATAGATGCGCAACTCGTCCAGGTCGCCGCCGCGGTTGTAGCTATACGAACTCTCCACACCGGTCGGGCCAATAATCCGTGAGTGTGGCCCAAACTGATCCAGCGCCGCGTCGAACATCCCGGTAGCAGCCTTCTCCGCCACCATCTTGCCGTCGACGTAGAACTTGATGCCCGTCGTTTCATCCCAGGTCAGCGTCAGGTGGATCCACTGATCCGGCTTGGGGAAGTTCGGCATGTCGTACGACACGCGCGTGCGCCCCAGATTGACGTCCGTCACAAACGCGTCGAATCCGTGGCCGTTGTAATCGATCCGCAGCCACACCTGGTCCCAACTCGTGTGATCCGCATACCCCACCCGGAAGACTGGAAAGGCTGTCTCATCCACCGCATCCCGGGATCGCCAGTCAAACGACAGCGTTCCCCGCTGCGCATAGATGTTCCCGGGCGCCCAATACGAGAGCAGCTGATTGTTCCCGCATTGCAGGTAAGAACCCTTCACGCCGCCGGGCAAAATCTTTACGTCCGCCAAATAATTTGGCTCTGTAACACCACCCGCCGCGTAGTCCGCGTTGAAACCGTGATCCCCCGAGAGGTAGAACAACAGTCCCGGTTCATTCGCTGGTGCCGGCGGTCCGATCTTCTGCTCCAGAGGGTCCTGACCAAATCCCGAAGCGGCCGACAGGCCCACCACAATCAAACCGATACAGCTCAATACATGAATGAATCGCATAATTACGGGCACTCCGGCCTCCGAAAATACCTCCACCGCCGGGCAGTCTCACACGACGACGAAGCGCTGTCCGAAATCCACAACAGTGCAAAGTGGTCGGACAAGCTACGCGAGATTGTCTGACATTAACATTAGAATTGGCAACCTACGAAAATTTTGCGGCCTATCCCGCAGGATCTTCCCGGGCAGCGAACACCCAGTTTTGACTTAGAACGAAGTTGGCGACGGAACAGCACAGAATCGCAATGCAGTTCGCAACCAGCACCGGGAGCTGCGCCTCCTGCACCAGGATCCGCATCAGCGCGAGATTCCCCACCATCGAAACCAGTCCATTCGAAAGATGAAATCGCGCCATCTGCGACCAAACCGCCGAGCCCGTCCGGTGATCGCGCCAAGTGTAGTGCAGGTGCCACGTAAAGTTGTGCAACAGAGTGATCTCGAGAGCTGCCGCCGTAGCGAGCAGGTAGTGGCCCGGCACCACCCGGTTGATCCCCGCCAGCGCGCCGAGCTGCACCACCATACCCATCGCTCCTACCAGGTTGAACTTGCCCCACCGAATGAACGCATTCATGGCAGCGGCTCCTCGCGGTAGAGTTCCACTGTATGCCGCAACGTCACCACGATTGCCATTGCGAACATTACCACACACGCAATCCCTCCCCCCAGGTCGAAGAGCAGCATGCGATGGCCGAGCAACGTCGCATACGGATTGCGGAGCAGCGCCAGATTCCCGACGATCAGCAGAATGCGGATCTCCGTCGGGCCAAACATTCCCTGCGACATTTGAAAACATCCGAGCGTATGGGTCGCAAGAAAGCTCTCGCTCGCAAGCAGCATGAAGCCGAGCAGCATTCCAATGGCCACCGGCCAGTGCACCAATCCAGAACAACCAAGCCCGCACATCAGCGCGATTGAACCGAACATATCGACAACATGGTCCACATAGAAACCATAGCGTGGCCTCTGCTGCTGCCGTACTCGGGCAAGCGTGCCGTCGAGGCTGTCCCCAACCCAGTTCAGCGCGATGCACACGATCACCAGCACCAGCGCACGGCGGTCGTAACGCGCAAGGCCGTAGCAGATGCCGGCGCCAATCTGCGCGCCGAGCCCCAGTACCGTCAGTTGATCGGAAGTAAGCCATGCCGGTGCGCGTTCTGCCATCCACACCAAGATCCGCTTTTCCACCCCCGCCGTAATCGACTGGTTGATCCTGCGTGCCGAAGCGAATCGTGCTCTATTCTTCGTCATTGCTGTCTGCGTAATCATCCTCGTGTCCTTTCGCTTTCTTCTTTCAACTAGTTCCGCAATGCGTTCGACATCGACCGCAACGTAAACTCCAACGAGTCCCTCGGCACGCTCTCCACAAACGGCCGCACCGCCCAGCCAAGCCCAACAGGAATGGACCGCGACAGCGACACTGACTCGATCTGCATATACAGGCCGCCGTCGCGTTCCTCATAGTTCCAGTAGGTGTTCTGCCGCCATAGGAATCCGTGCTCTTCGCTCGCCCCCAGCGGATGCTCGGAGGTCGTACCCGGCGACGCGATCTCCGAGATCCGCTTACTGCGCGATGCGCTGTACCCGTGCCGCGCATCCAGTCGGCCGAAGCTCACGTCGTAACCGGTGTCCATCACCACGGTGATAATGTGCTGCTGCACCACCCTGATCGACACCTGCACGCGATCGCCCTGCCGCATTACGACCTGGGCACGTAAAACCTGTGGCGAAAACCGCCGCGGATACGAGTCAAAGTCTCGCAATATACGCTCGAGGTCGCCCGCCTTTGCACCTTCCACAAATGCGGTCCCGCGCCAGTGGTGGAGCAACGCGCCCGGCAGCCCCACCCCTCCGGCCGGGGTCATCTCCTCGATAGCCAGCTCCCCGCGCCGAAGCTGCGCGTATTTCGGAGAATCGCCATCCGGCAAAGCGAGAAACCCGTCCGCCGACCGATGCTGCACGGCCAGCCGCGCCTCCACTCCACCCACATACGAATGGAAAGCGGAAACAGCCGCTGCCGGGGGCTCACCCTGCGCGCATGCCACAGTTGCAACACAGAAAAGGACTGCGGCAATGTGGGAGAGGGTTCGCGAACCGTTGATGAAGTCTCGTTTCATGTATTGCAGCTTGCCCTAACCCTCCTTCGGACGCAATGCATGGAATCTCATCCGACATTCCTCCGAGGTTCATTGATTCTCATCCAGCAAGTGGCTCGAATAATTGACCTTGTGCAGACTTGTACATAGGGCGAACCCGAAAAATCGCTGCCCCATCGGATACACTGCATACGACATGACGGAAACACAAACAGCCCGGCGCTATCGCTTTGGCGCATTCGAAGTCGACACAACCACCGGCGAGCTTCGCCGCCAGGGCATCCGCATCAAGCTCAACGCCCAGCCGTTTCAGGTCCTGTCGCTGCTGCTCGATCGACCCGGTGAGCTGCTCACGCGCGAACAAATCTCCCGCGAGCTATGGCCCGACGGCACCTTCGTCGATTACGAGCACGGTGTCAACTCGGCCGTAAACCGCATCCGCGAAGCGCTCGGAGACACCGCCGGCAACCCTCGCTTTGTCGAGACGCTGGCCCGCCGCGGCTACCGCTTCGTCGCCCCCGTAGAACGAATTAATCCCGAACGAATCATCTCCATCGACGTCCCCCCCACCCCACCCGAGTTAGCCCCAGACCCCAATCCCAAAACGCCCACAGCCTTAGATCAACCGGAGCCCGACGCGGACGCGTTTACCAGTTTCCTCGCCTCCCCACACGAACTCCCCCGCACCTCTTACCCAGTTGTGCAGACGCTCTTCGTCCTCCTGCAACTCATGTATCTCGGCTTTTACGTCGGCGCACTCTTCAATCTCCCCGAGATCGAAGACCTGCTATCGCCCGTTTCGCACGCCACCGAGCTCTATCTCATCATGATCGTGACGGCGGCCGTTCTCATCATCGTCCGCACCTTTATCGTCTCCATGATCGCGTTCAAAGCACCCCGCGCCCAGCAGAAGTTCCTCCACATGTGGCCGTTCCTCATGCCCTTCGACGAGCTCTGGGCGCTCGCGCCATTCCTTTTGCTCCACCACATCAGCTTCGGAGTCGCTCTCGCCTGCGTCGCGCTTCTGGTCTATTCCCCCTTCGCCCAGCGCGCGCTCGTGCTAATGGGTGCCGGCTGTCCCCGGCCCGACGATCGGCGCTGAACAGCTCTGCGCCCGGCTTGCTGATCTCGTATTGTCCGCATCGTGCCTTTCCAGTATGGTCGGAGGGGACTTCAACCAAAGGACCCTGCAGCATGCGTATCGTAGAGCTTCGCGAAATCACCCTCCCGATTGCATCCGCGATTGCCAACGCGTATATCGACTTCTCGAAGATGACCTGCTCGCTGGTCGCCGTGGTCACCGATGTTATTCGTGATGGCAGGACCGTCGTTGGCTACGGATTCAACTCCAATGGCCGTTACGGCCAGGGAGGCCTCATTCGCGAGAGGTTTGCACCCCGCCTGCGCGAGGCCGATCCCGTGTCCCTGCTCAACGACGCCGGCGACAATCTCGATCCCGACCGCATCTGGCGCACCCTCATGCGCAACGAGAAGCCAGGCGGCCATGGTGAGCGCTCGGTCGCCGTCGGCACCATCGACATGGCAGTTTGGGATGCAGTCGCCAAGATCGCCGGCAAGCCCCTCTTCCGTTTCCTCGCCGACCAGCACAACACCACCGCCGACCCGCGAGTGTTCGTCTACGCCGCCGGCGGCTACTACTATCCCGGCAAGAACCTCGACGCACTGCGTGCCGAGATGCGCAGCTATCTCGACCGTGGCTACACCGTCGTGAAAATGAAGATAGGCGGCGCGCCCATCGCAGAGGATCGTGCACGCATCGAAGCTGTGCTGGCCGAAATCGGCAGCGCTGCGCAGATGGCGGTCGACGCCAACGGCCGCTTTGATCTCGAGACCGCCATTGCCTATGCAAAGATGCTCCGCGACTACCCGCTCTTCTGGTACGAGGAAGCAGGCGATCCGCTCGACTTCTCCCTGCAGGCCGCGCTCGCCGAGTTCTATCCCGGCCCCATGGCCACCGGCGAAAACCTCTTCAGCCACCAGGACGCGCGCAACCTGCTCCGCCACGGCGGCATGCGCCCGGACCGCGACTGGCTGCAGTTCGACTGCGCACTTTCCTACGGTCTGTGCGAGTATCTGCGCACGCTCGACGTCATCCGTACTGCCTGCTGGTCGCCGCGCCGCTGCATCCCGCACGGAGGCCACCAGATGTCGCTCAACATCGCAGCCGGCCTCGGCCTCGGCGGAAACGAGAGCTACCCCGACCTCTTCCAGCCCTTCGGCGGATTCCCCGACAACGTCCGTGTCGAAGCCGGTTTCGTCACCATGCCCGAACTGCCCGGCATAGGCTTCGAAGGCAAGGCAGACTTAATCAAAGTAATGCGCCAACTCGCGGAGTAAGCATGATCGCTGAAGAATCTGCGGGGACAAAACGCACAGTGCCCAAACGACCTCGGCTCGGTCCTCTATGGCTGCAGGTCATGGTCGGCATCGCCCTCGGCATTCTAGCCGGCATCCTGTTTCCTCACGCCGCAGTGTCGTGCAAGCCACTGGGCGACGGCTTCGTCAAGCTGATCCGCATGACGCTTGCGCCCATCATCTTCGCCACCGTCGTCGTCGGCATCGCCCGCATGGGCGACATACGCGAGGTCGGACGAGTCGGCGCAAAAGCCCTTATCTACTTCGAAGTCGTCTCAACCCTCGCCCTTTTGATGGGCTTCGTCGCCGCCAATGTGCTCCGTCCCGGCGCAGGCATGAACATCGACGCGGCCAAACTCGATCCCACCTCCATCGCCACTTACACTGCATCCGCGCAGCAGTCCGGCATCGTTCCATTCTTGCTCGGCATCATCCCGCCCAGCATCGGCGAGCCGTTCGTCACCGGCAACATCCTGCAGATCATTCTTCTCGGCGTCTTGTTCGGACTCGCGCTTACGCCGATTCGCGCAACCGCCAAGCCGCTGATCGATCTACTGGATCTCCTGCTCCGGGGCATGTTCGGCATCGTGCGCATGATTATGCTGCTCGCCCCGCTCGCCGCGTTCGGTGCGATGGCCTATACCGTCGGACAGTACGGTATCGCCAGCCTGGCGCAACTCGTGCGCTTCACCGCTGAAATGTGGGTCGTCTCCATCCTCTTCGTCGCCATTGTGCTCGGCGGCATCGCCCGCATCGCCGGATTCAGGCTGCTCCGACTGCTCGCCTACATTCGCGACGAGCTTCTCATCACCGCAGGAACATCCTCGTCCGAAGCCGTGCTCGCACCGCTCATGCTCAAGCTGGAGCAGCTTGGATGCGCGGAACCGGTAGTCGGCATGGTCATGCCAGCGGGCTACGTATTCAACGCCGACGGCACGGCAATCTACCTCAGCATGGGTGCCATCTTCATCGCACAGGCCACCAACACCCACCTCAGCCTGCGCGAGCAGATCACTCTGATGGTCGTTCTCATGATCACCTCCAAAGGATCGGGAGGCGTGGCCGGCGCCGGCTTCGTCACTTTGGCCGCGACGCTAGCCTCCCTGCATCACATCCCCGTCGCTGGCCTCGTCCTCCTGCTCGGGGTCGAGCGAATCGTCAACATTGCCCGCGCGGTCGTCAACGTAATCGGCAGCAGCGTCGCCACCATCGTCATCGCCAAGTGGGAGAAAGCCTTCGATAGTGAACGCTCCAGACAAGTCTTCGAGGAGTCCAGCCGTGGCTGAGCATCCTCTACCCGCGGAAGACCTGAAGGCGATCGCCCGGGACATCTTCGCCCACGCCTTGGCAGACTGCAGCATCGATCGCGCATTCGAGCGCAAGTTGCACACAGCCGACAACCGCCTCATCCTCGACGGCGTGGATATCGTTGCACTCGATCGCCTGAAGCGCCTGCGCATCCTCTCCATCGGCAAGGCCGGATCCGTCCTGCTCACGTCCCTGCTCTCGCGCCTGCGACTTCCGCCAGTGTGCGAAGTGCGAGGCGTCCTCATCGCTCCATCGCCGCCGAACAATCTGCCCGATGCCATCCGATTCTTCCCCGGCGGCCATCCTCTCCCCAACCAGGCATCCTTCGCCGGAGCATCCGCCGCGCTCTCCATGCTGCACGCTCTCCACCCTACTTCTGAAGACGACACTCTCTGCATCTTCCTAATCAGCGGCGGCGCATCGGCCATGATGGAGCTTCCGCTGGACCCCACCATCTCGCTCGGCGACACCATCGCATTTCACCAGATCCTCGTCCACTGCGGCGCGTCCATCGTCGAGATCAACTGCATCCGCAAACATTTTTCCGCAGTCAAGGGGGGACGCCTCGCACTCGCCGCCGGCAGCGCGCGTCAGATCTCGCTGCTCGTCTCCGACGTTGCTCCCGCTTATCTCGACGCGCTCGCCTCCGGCCCAACCATCGCCGATCCCACGACCATCGCCCAGTGCCGCGAAATCATCGCCCGCTACAAGTTGCAGGAACGCTTTCCCCCATCGGTTCGCAGCTTCTTCGCATCGCCAGCCCTTCCCGAAACTCCCAAGCCCGCCGACCTCACTTCCCGAAGCTGGAAGCTGCTCGACAGCGATGAACTTGCTCGCGCTGCGCATCACTACGCGTCCAGCCTCGGCTTCCACACCGTCATCGATACCACCTGCGATGACTGGAGCTATACCGACGCCGCCGCATTTCTGCTCAATCGATTGCGCGAAATTCGCCGCGACCATCCTCGCGCGTGCCTCATCTCCACCGGCGAAATTTCCGTTCAAGTCCCCGCCTCTACAAAATCCGCCGCAGGAGGCCGTAATCAACACTGCGCGCTCCACCTGGCAACCCAACTTTTGCCCAGCGACGCTCCCCTCGCCATTCTCTCCGTCGGCTCCGACGGTATCGACGGCAACAGCCCTGCGGCAGGCGCTGTCGTAGACACAGGCACACTCAACGGAAACGAGAAGGCGGCTCAGCAAGCGCTGGCCGCCTTCGACTCCTACCCATTCCTCGACCTACTCGGAGCCACCATTGTTACCGGCCCCACAGGTCACAATCTCCGCGACCTGCGCATCCTGCTTGCCACCTAAGTCTTACCCACCTCATGTAAACTAAATGGGACAGGCCGATCCACCCGGAAGCCTTCACGCGTCCCTATCGTCTAGCGGCCCAGGACTCCGCCTGTTCCCGGCGGCAACACAGGTTCGAACCCTGTTGGGGACGCCAACCTCACCATCCAAATCTCAGTGGCACGATGGGTCATCCTGAAACTGCTTCGTTGCAGCCATCGAAATCAGCGCACGCTCGCAGTTCAGTATCTTTTCGTCCTGCGCGTTGTTGTCGAGCGAGTCCGGAGAAATATAATCCGCCTTCGCATGCGTCGCAACAAAACCGTCGCTCATCTGGAGCATGCTCGCAAACTCGTTCCGCAGAAGTTCGCTAGCCTTCTGATCCGGATCCGTCGACACCGCAGCCACCGAAAGTTGCAGCTTTGCTTCCGCATTCCGTCTCAGTTTTGAAACCCAGCCATCCGTCACCGGATAGTTATTCTGAATCGCGCTCACCAGCGCCGCGCGCCACTCACGAATCTGTGTCAAAGCCTCAATCTCCGCATTCAGAAACCCGCCTGACAGTTGCGGCACCTTTACCGGTTGCGCCGTTGTAACCGCAGCCGCCGAACTCGACGCCCCGGGCAGCGTCAAAATCGTCTGGCTTCCCTGAAACTTGACTGACCCATGCGTGATTCGCGCCAGTGACTCAATATCCACGTACGACTTGCCGTTGATCCGCAGCAGCGTCGCCTGATCCGTTTGTCCGCTAATCGTCAGCGTTCCGCCCTGCTGCTGCGCCGCGGCCACCAGAGGCAATGCCAAAACGATGCCCATTTTCCAGATGCGGATCATAGTCGCTCCTTGTGCCTTCCATTTGGATGCGCTGGAGTGGCCTCTCGACTAACCTACCCGTCACCGCCGGATCGCGCGCTTGATCTGCGCATACTGCAGCAGGATAAAGCTGTCCGTCATTCCCGCGATGTAGTCCGCCACCACCCGCGCCAGCCCTTCGGTCTCAATCTCTTCCACATAGCCCAGGGGCAGTTCCTGCGGCTCGTTGATCCAGAAATTGAATAAGGCTGTCACCACTTCTCCCGCCTTGTCATGTTCGCGCGAGAGGTCGTCGCACGTGTACAGCGTGTCGTACAGGTAGCGCTTTTCCTGCAGCCGATGCGACTCCGCCAGCGCGGAGAAAGTAGCCAGCCGCACCGGATGATCGCGCACCTGCTCCAGACTGGTCGCCCCGATGACGCGCGCATTCTTCAGCGTGGTCGCAATCAAATCATCGGTCAGCACGTTCTGCATCAGTTGCAGCGCCTCGTTGAACAGGAACTTCGGCTCGATGCCAACATGGTCGCGCTCCACCTGCGCGTAGCAATTCGCCAGGATGTCCACGTTGTCGCGGATGTGCTCAATCTCCAACAGTCCGGACTCGACGCCATCATCCAGATCGGCGGTCAGGTACGCAATCTCATCGGCGAGATCGATAATCTGCGCCTCCAGCGGCGGCCTCTTGCCCAGCAGATAACTTGAAAGCTCGGGATATTGCTCAGCCGAGTAATCCCGCGAATGCTTGATGATGCCCTCGCGCACGCCCAGGGTCAGGTTCAACCCGCGATGCGCAGCGTAGCGCTGCTCAAAATGCTCCACAATACGCAGCGCGTGCAAGTTGTGGTCGAAGCGCCGCCCATGCCGCTTCAGGCACTCATCCAGAGCGCGTTCTCCCGCATGTCCAAACGGTGGATGCCCGATGTCATGTACCAGCGCCAAGGTCTCCGCCAGGTCCTGGTTCAGTCCCAGCGACTCCGCCACGCAGCGCGCAATTTGCATCACCTCAATGGTGTGCGTCAGGCGGCTGCGAAAGTGGTCGGAGGCCCGGCTGGTGAAAACTTGCGTCTTGCCTGCAAGGCGGCGGAAGGCGCGTGCTTGCACGATGCGTTCCCGGTCGCGCTGAAACGCAGTCCGCGAAGGCCGCTCGGGCGCAGCAAACACACGCGACCGCAACAAATCGCCGGAATCGTCCGGAACCGCACACAAGTGCAGGTCGGCATCGATCTTTCCATTCAAGGTCACGCTTAAGTGTAACCGCCCAGCAGAAATCAACGTTTAGTTTTCGCAACAGCACCGGGCTTCAGAGACCGCTGGAACAAGCCGCTCCAGAGGGAGGCCGCTGACTTTAGTCCCGGCACAAGTACTGCACAGTCAGATGGGCTTTAGCACCTAGGGCTTGCTTTCTTGTGCCTCGAAGCTATACTTCAAGCCGCGGATAAAGGAGCCTGATTTCTGTCGCCGCTTTCAGAACAACCCTAGTGCGCCACCTTGTTCGACTCAGGATTCACCTTCGCCAGCTTCACCCGCGCGTTCTCCAGTTTGTGCTGAACCTTCTGCACATCCTCAGGATCGGCATCGGCCGGAAGCGAATGCGCATACTCCGTCATCGACCGCTCCCACTGCGCCACTGCCATCTTAAGGTTGCCGGTCTTTTCATACACTTCGCCCAGATGATCGTGCACCGTCGGATCGGTGTTAATGCGCTCATTCGCCTTCCGCAGATTCTCTTCCGCCTGCGGATACTGGCCGGCCTTGAAGTAAGCCCACCCCAGCGAGTCGAGGTACGCGCCATTCTGCGGTTCCAGGTCCACTGCCTGGCGAATCATCTTCAGCGCCTCCGGCAGCTTCTCGCCCCGGTCCGCAAGCATGTAGCCGAGGTAGTTCAGTACGCCCGCGTTCTGCGCATCAATGGCAAGGGCTTTGCGGAATTCCGCCTCAGCCTTGTCGTACATTTTTTGACGATCGTACATTTCGCCACGTAAGAAAAGTGCATACAGCTTCTCGTCTGGCTTCGTCGCCAGCACGGTAGCTTTGTCCAGTTGCACATTCGCCTCGTCGAACCGCTTCAGGCGGATATACATCTGCGCCAATTCCTCTTCCACATCGCGATCGCTCGCACCGCCCACCGACTGCGCCTTCGCCAGCGCCAACCCCTGCTCCACTTGCCCCGCATCCGCCAGTTGCTGCGCATACATCAGTTGAACAAGGTGATCCTTGGGCAGCTCCTTGGCCGCATCCGCAGCCACGGCCGTCGCCTCTTTCCACTGGTGCGCATCGCGAAAAGCATCCACCTCGCCCTGGTATCCGTCGCGAGCGTAGCAGGGCTTCCCTGCCTCATCATCGTTCGCCATATTCGTGCTGCACTCGCCGCCCATGGCTACGATCTGCTTGTACGTCGCAACAGCTTCCGCCGTCTTGTCCTCTTCGCGATAGATGGAGCCCAGCCGATTCAGGAAGATCGCGCGATTCTGCTTCTCCTCGTCCGAGTACTTGCCATCTGGATGCGATGTTCCCTCCACCAGCGTCGTCAGCACGCCCGTAGCCTGATCGTACTTGCCCAGCGCGTCATAGATCAGCGCCTCATTGAAGTTGATTGCCAGCGAATCCGGAGCCTGCGCCTTTGCCTTCTCCAGCGTCGCCAGAGCATCGTCGTAGTTGCCCTGCCGCCGCTGAATCTCCGAGATGTGGACCTCGGAATCTGCATCCGTCGGGTCGGCCACTACCAGCGCTTTGAACACCTTAAGCGCCTCGTCGTTCTGATCGTCCGCCTGGAGTGCCTTCGCCAGGGCTCGCTCAGCGTCCGGATTGTCGGGCTCCAAACTCAGGGAACGGTGATACGCGGCGGCCGCCTCTTTGTACTTCTTCATCTGGTCCAGGCTGGCCCCAAGCTGAAACTCAATCCTCGCCGTGCGATCGCTCACGGGCACTGCCGACAGCGTATCCACCGCCCGCTGCCCTTCCCCGTTCTGCAGAAACAGCCGCGCCATATTCAGAACCACGTCCTCGGAGCCGCCATCGATCTTCTGCGCATCCTTGAACGTCGTCTCCGCCTTGACGGAGTCATGGTTCAACCCATAAAGCTGGCCCAGGAGCAGCTTCGTTTCCAGATCATTCGGCTTCAGTCGAGCAATCGTTTCGTACTCCGTAATAGCCAGCCGCAGCATCTCAGCGGATTGCTGGTTCTGCATATCCCCCAGCGAACGCAGATAAACCTGTCCCAGCAGCGTATGCGCGCTCACATCGTCCGGATTGCGCTTTACCTGGTCTTGCGCAGCCGTCACCGCCTCTTTGATCCGCCCAATCTTAAAGTAAAGACCAGCCAGCCCGTCCTGCAAAAAAGCGGAACTGGGATCGGCATCCAGCGCCCGCTTGTATTCCTCCACCGCCTGCGTCGCGTAGTCCGGACGCCCCGCGCTGATCGCCATCTCCTCGTATAGATGCGCCAGCCCATAGTGGTAATAAGCGCTGGAGCGTCCAGTGTCGGTCCTGCTTTGGGCCTGCGCATCCGCCGCCTGAGTCGGCTTTGGAGGAGCCGCCCACACCATCGGCGCAAGCAGAAACGCAGCAAAAGGAACCAGCCGGAAGGAGCAAATCCGCGAAGCATGAGAGTGCATAGTCATAGGCAATGGGTTCCTGTCCGGTGGGATCGAGAACGATAACATTTGTTAGACGATGCGGCAATTCATTTGGATGCCGGCAACTGGCCGCGGCATCCCTGTTGATCCGTATATTATATCCACACCCTGCCCGCCCGGAATAGTCGCGCCCCGCTTCAACCGTGCCGGAAGTGCCGGATCCCCGTAAACACCATCGCGACCCCAAGCCGGTTCGCCGCCTCAATCACTTCAGCGTCCCGCACCGATCCGCCCGGCTGAATGACAGACGTCGCCCCCGCCGCCGCCACCGTCTCCAGCCCGTCCGCGAACGGGAAAAACGCGTCCGAAGCC
>JALYIG010000429.1 GCA_030775885.1 Acidobacteriota bacterium
CTTCGGCGGCGATGCTCTTCGACGTGTGCCCGACGGCTTCAACCGGGGCAGGCGCGAAAAGGAGGACGATTTCGCCGCGAACGCTGGCGCGGTCGGCGAGCGTTGTGCGCACTTCAGCTACGGTCCCGCGCAGGAATTCCTCATGCAGTTTGGTGAGTTCGCGGGCTACGACTACGTGCTGCGCCGGGCCGAAGATAGACTCGACATCGCTGAGCGTGTCGAGAATGCGGTGCGGGGCTTCATAAAAGATGAGCGGACCGCCGGTGTGGCCGCGCAGGGCTTCCAGGGCGGTGCGGCGCTGGCCTTCCTTTGCCGGAAGGAAGCCGTGGAAGGTGAAATTCTCTGATTCGAGGCCACTGGCGATGAGCGCGCTGATGGCGGCGTTCGCGCCTGGTATGGGAAAGACCGGCACACCGGCCGCGATGGCTGCCAGGGCGATCTGGCCGCCGGGGTCGGCGATGCCCGGCGTGCCCGCGTCGCTGACGACGGCGATGCGTGCGCCGGCTTTAAGCGCGGTGGCAAGCTCCGTGGCTCGGCCCGCCTCGTTGTGCATGTGGTAGCTGATGGTGGGTGTGCGGATGTCGAAATGGTTCAGCAGCTTCTGCGTCTGCCGCGTGTCCTCGCAGGCGATCTTGTCGACCGAGCGCAGCACGCGGAGGGCGCGCAGGGTGATGTCTTCGAGATTGCCGATAGGCGTCGCGACCAGGTAAAGGCCAGGAGCTAGCGGGCGGCCGCTTGCTGGTGCTCTTGCGATTTCCTGCGTGTCTGTGCTCTCGTTGGCGTCCAACGGACTAAGACTCTTCGGGGCGCCGCATGCGCTTGGTCTGGTTGAGCAGGCCCATCGACTGCGAGAGGTTCTGTGGCGTGACGATGCCGACGATGCGCTCGCCTTCCATTACCGGGACAAGCTGAGCGCCCTCTTCGCCCATGATGCGGCGCAGGGTTTTCACCAGCGAGTCGTCGGGCAGCGCGGTCTGGAAGCTGCGTGTCATCACGCCCTGCACGTAACTGTTGCCACTGGTGGCCAGCGCCTCGAGGATATTCTGGCGCGAGACGGCGCCGACGAGGTTGCCGCCACGCACCACGGGAAAGACATCTTGCAACGTGTGCACAGCGCGCTGTAACGCGTCTTCCAGCGTGTCCGAGGCGGAGAGCGTGCTGAACTGGGTGAGCATGACGTCGCGCATGCGGACCGTGTCGACTTCCGTCCTGGCGAGCAGGCCGGTGTTCTCCATGTGTGCGCCGATCAGGACGAACGCGCCCATGATCACCAGCCACAAATTGGTCAGCAACAGGCCGGCGACGATCAGGCCGATGGCGATCCACTGACCCATACCGCCTCCGAAGCCTAAAGCGAATCCGGTGCCGAGGCGAGACCCCGTGGGGCCGCGACGTTCCTTGCCTTCGGGCGCGCCGTTGGTGGGGCGGTTGGCGAAGACGCGGCCGCCATCCAGCGGAAGCGCCGGCAGCAGGTTGATGGCACCGAGCAACAGATTGAGCCATACCATGGCGCGCAACAAGTGGTTCGGCGTAATCAACGGCAGGTCGACCAGTTTGACGCCGGGCGCCGAGGCGAGAACGATGCCGCCGAGCAGCAGTCCAAACCCGATGCTTGCAAGCGGGCCGACGACCGCCATGCGGCGCTGGACGCCGGGCTCGGTGGAGCGCTCGGTGGCTTCCAGGGTGGCGTAAGACATCAGGCCGCCGGTGGGCAGAAGGAGGATGCTGCGCAACTCCAGGCCGTTCCACGCAGCCGCCAGGGCGCGCGCCAGTTCGCGGATCGCGACGGCGAACAGGAGCAGCAGCCAAAGCACCAAAACGCGGCCATTATTTGCTCCCGCGAAAGAGCCAAGCGCGACCGCAATCGCGAGCAGGAGCAGGAAGAACGCATGGATGCGTACCTCGACTCCGAAAAAGCGACCGACCTGGAAACTCCAACCGCGCATGGCTTTCATTGTATCCGCTCGCGAACCATGTCATCCGGCCCGATAATGAGGCATGCGCGTCATTGCAGGAACCTATCGTTCGCGGCAACTTATTGCGCCGCGCGGCACTGGAACACGTCCGACCAGCGACCGTCTGCGCGAGACGCTGTTCAACATCCTATCGCCGCGGATTGCAGGTTGCCGCTTCGCCGATTTGTATGCCGGCACCGGCGCGGTGGGCATCGAGGCGATCAGCCGCGGCGCCGAGCATGTGTGGTTCACCGAAAAGGATGAAAGCGCGCTGGCGGCGATTCGGACGAACCTGAAGGCGCTGAAGATTATGCGGAGCTACACGGTGGAGGAACGCGGCACCGGCGCTCTGCTGGAGCGGCTGGCGAAGGCGGCTGCGCCGGGTGGGTTGCTGAATCTCGTTTACCTGGATCCGCCGTGGGAGGCAGAGGCGGAGTACGCTAACACGTTGCATCTGCTTGGTAGCGCTCGCGGGCAGGCGGTGTTGGCACCGGGTGCGCTTGTCCTCGCGGAGCATAGCAGCAAGTCGCCGCTCGCAGAGCGGTATGGCGAACTGGTGCAGACGCGGACGATGAAGCAGGGGGATGCTGCATTGAGTTTTTACTCGGTGGCTGCCGAGTAGCAAAACGAGTTTTCAGCCGCGTCTTTCAGCTCGGGTTAGGGGTGAATATTGGGGCCGGCAAGCCGGTACGGAGGTCGATGGCAAACTCGATCTCTTTGTCGGTGGGCATGTCCCAGCCGAATCCGTGGAGCGTGGAGAGGCTGTTTGGAGCAGAGCGGATGCCGGTGATGCGGATTCCCTCCCAACTGAGGCGGGCGGTGGTCCAGGCGAGGCCGTCCCTGCCCCACGCGGCTATCGCGTGGAAGCCGACGAACACCAGCAGCGCCTGCTCGGCAAGGACGAGTACTTCGGCGACTGGCTTGAGCGCGATATGGGTCGAGCGCTCCGGCGCTGCCGTATCGAGGATGTAAGCGTAGCCGCCGGCGACGGCGCATAGTTCGCGGGGATTGGGGCAGGCGTGGATGCCGGTTGGCATTGCGGGAGAGGTGAACCCGAGGGCGCAGGTCGCCAGAAATGTTCCGCCGGTTGTGGGATGGACCTGCAGCAACAGAGCGCCGCGGGCTAGTGCCTCCTCTTCCCCTGCAATCTGCTGCGGGTAGGTGAACTGGCGGGCCGGGGCGATCATAGGCGGCTTGGCGAGGACTTCGGCGCGCCAGTCATGGTCGAATTCGAGGTTGCTGGTCACCGCAGCGAGTCGAGGGCCTGGGCGATGTCGGCGATGAGGTCGTCGCTGTGCTCGAGGCCGGCGGAGAAGCGGATGAATCCTTCGGGGACGGCGTCGCCTCCCCAGCGGGCGCGGCGCTCGGCGCAGGTGCAGGTGCCGCCGAAACTGGTGGCCTCAGTGATCAGCTTCGTCTTCAAGAAGAAAGCCTCCGCGGCGGCCTTGTCTGCGAGGTTGAAGCTGAGGACACAGCCGAAATACTGCATCTGGCGGGCGGCAATGGCATGGCCGGGATGTGTGGCCAGGCCGGGGTAAAGCACGCTTTGAACCACGTCGGTCCGGGTGGCGAGGTACTCGGCGATGCGCTGGGCGGTTTGGGAGCTTCGCTCCAGACGCAAGGGCAACGTTGCGATGGAGCGGAGCGCGAGCCAGGCCTCCATGGGTCCGAGGACAGCGCCGACCAGTGTGCGCCACTGCTCGACCTTCTGCAGCAGTTCGCGATCGCGCGTAGCGACGTGGCCGAGCAGAATGTCGCTGTGGCCAGTCATGGACTTGGTGTCGGAGGCGACGGAAAAGTCCGCGCCAAACGCAAGCGGACGCTGGCCGAGCGCGGTGGCGGTGGTGTTGTCGACCGCGACGAGGGCTCCGGCACGGTGGGCACGTTCACAGAGCGCGGCGATGTCGCAGACTTCCATGGTGGGGTTGGAGGGGGTCTCGATCCAGAGCAGGCGCGCTCCTTCGAGGTGGTCGCCTTGCGCATCGCCCGCGGTGGGAGCGAGGCGGATGACGATGCCCATCTTGGCGAAGTAGTCCTGCATGAGGACGCGGGCGGCGAAGTAGGCGTTCTCGGGCAGCACGGCGATGTCGCCCGGGCGTAGGACCGCTCCGAAGATGGCGGCGCAGGCGGCCATGCCGGAGGCGAAGACCATACAGGCGGCGCGGTAGTTCTTGCCGGCATCCGCGTGGCCTGGGGCGTACTGGCCGGACTCCATCTGGCCAAGCGCTTTTTCGAGCACGGTCCAGGTGGGATTGTGCGAGCGGGCATAACTGTAGAGGGCTTCGGCGGGATCTCCGGGCGTATGGTAGGGCGCCGCAAAGACCGGGCTCGGGTGCAGCGGTTCACCCATTACCGGACGAGTCAGGGTCGAACGAATGATCTTGGTTGAGTCATGCATCTTGCGTGATTCTACTCGACTGAATGGTTGAGGGGGTTGCCCTTGAGCCGCGAAATTTTCGCCCGAAATTAGACGGATTTTGATGGCAACGAACTTTCGGTGCAAGCCATCTGACTCACCTGTAGAACGGGAAGTCGTTCTATAAAAGCCTCGAACGTCCAGGCATCTTTCCCGACCGAGGACTCCTATGAATATCGTTCGAAGTATCTCTGTGGCAAGCGTCGCGCTTGCCCTATCGCTAACCTGCGGCCCGCTGTCACTGGCGCAACCACCGGACAACTCGGCGCAAAACAAGGGCCAGTCGCCAACCGCAGACAAACAGACCAACTCAAAGAGCGATCGGATGCTGGCGGCCCAGGTCCGAAAGGCGATTGTTGCGGACAAAGATCTGTCGACCTACGCACACAATGTAAAGGTGATAGTCGCCGATGGCGCAGTAACGCTTAAGGGCCCCGTCAAGTCAGACGACGAGAAGCAAAAGGTCGCGTCCGACGCGTCCTCTGCTGCGGGATCAGACAAAATCTCCAATCAGTTGACTGTGAAGCAGTAGCAATCGCTTCGGGCCGGGGCACCGCTGCTGCGGCGCTTCGCAATCAAAACGTTCCTTAAAACCTCAAGGAGTTCGACATGGCAAATAAAAATACAGCAGTCTTTGGCATCTACGCCACGCCCGCACACGCAGAAACTGCAGTAGACCATCTGCTTGCGCGAGGCTTTACCAACTCCGACATCTCCGTACTGTTGCCCGACGACGAGAGCACGCGGGCCTTTGCGCACGAGAAGAATACCAAGGCCCCTGAAGGAACCGCGACCGGCGTTGCTACAGGCGGGACCATTGGAGGGACCCTGGGGTTGCTCGCTGGAATTGGAGCGCTGGCGATTCCCGGTGTCGGTCCGCTAATCGCGGCAGGCCCGATCATGGGCGCGCTGGCAGGACTTGGGGTAGGCGGAGCAGTCGGCGGCGTTGTGGGTGCGCTGGTTGGGATGGGAATCCCGGAGTACGAAGCCAAGCGGTACGAGGGTGCAGTCAAGGACGGCGGCACGCTGCTCTCGGTCCACTGTGAGACGTCGGAGGAGGTTACCGCAGCAAAGGATGCGCTGCGCGATACCGGAGCGAAGGATATCTCCTCTACCGGCGAGGAAGGCTCGCCGAAGATGTCGAAGGACGTTGCTGCGTAAAGTACGAGCCGCTGATAGATACAGCGCCTCGAGAAGAAGATCGCCCCGCCCGGATCATTTCCGGCGGGGCGTTTTTGTTTTGCTTGCATGAGGGCCGGCGAAATGTTCCCAGCCGCCGGGTTTGAGGTCTCTTGAGCCGCCGGTTGAGTCGATTATGGTGACTGCGGTGCCGGGGACGAGGCGGCCGATGCGGGTGATTGGAACGCCATAGATGCTGCGGGGCATGCAGACGGAAGGCGGCGCGGTGAAGAGAAGCTCGTAGTCCTCGCCACCGTTGAGGGTGAGGTCGAGGGCTCGGACGGGGCCGAACTTTGCTGCCAGAGGGTGGATGGGCAGGGCGCTCTCGGATACTTCGGCGCCAACGGCGGACTCGCGGCAGAGGTGGGCGAGATCGGTGGAGAGGCCGTCGCTGAGGTCGATAGCGGCGGTGGCGAGGCGGCGACGCAGGAGGGCCTGACCGACGGCGAGGCGAGGTTGGGGGTAGAGCTGGGGATGGCTGGGCGAGGGATCTCTCTTGCTGGGGGTGCCAAGGGTTGCAAGTTCGGCTGCGGCTCCGCCGAGTCGGCCGGTGACATAGAGGATATCGCTGGCGCGGCCTCCGCTGCGGCGGAGAGCGCGGCCCGCCGGGGCGGAGCCGACCAGGACGATGTCTGCGAGGACGAGGGCGTTAGGTGACTCGGAGGTGTCTCCACCTGCGAGGGGGACGTTGTGCTGGCTGGCGAGCCCGCGAAGACC
>JALYIG010000430.1 GCA_030775885.1 Acidobacteriota bacterium
GCGCTGGCGTGTCGGAGGATGTAAATGTTCATACGTTTGTAACATTGTAGGGTCGGCGAGAGCCCTCGAATGTTAATTTCCATTCGAAGCGCAAGCTATAGATCTGGAGTCGCTTGCTTCTCGGGCCCAGGCTTCGCGGGGTCGTGATGGAAGACGCCGGGGTCGGGTTCGGGGAGCGATGGGCTGGGAGGCTCCGGGTCGGGAACTGGGTCTGGCGGATAGGGCATTCGGGGGCGTTGCGGCGGCAGTTGCATGGTGGGAGTGTACTCCCATAACTGGGTGGTGAGGAGTCCGGCGAGGGAGTGGTGCTGAGCGGCATTGGTAAAGCCGGCGGCGGTGAGAGTTGCGGCGTAATCGGGGAGCCCGGTGGTGCGGAGGCCGGTGAGCAGGCGGAAGGCGAAGTAGAGCAGGCGAATGAGGGCGCAGGAGGGCTGGCGCATGGGACCGCTGGGTATGCGGAAGTCGGAAATCAGCCAGAGCGCGTTGGGGCACGTGAAGCAGGCGAGGCGCTGCGCGAGCGTGTCGACTTCGGGCTGGGTAAGGCAGTCGAGGAAAAAGTGGGTCACGATCAAGTCGTATGCGGCGGTTGGTGCGAAGGTCAGCGCGCTGGTGTGGTGGATGCGCAGGCGGGTTTTCGTGGTGGCGGCGCGCAGGGTGAGTTGGCGCAGCATGGCGGCGCTGGTGTCGACTGCGTCGGCGGTGAGGTGGGGGTTCGCGGCGAGCAGGCGGGCGAGGAAGCGTCCGTCGCCGTCGCCCAGAATCAGGGCGGTGCCGAGGGCAGGGCTGCGGCACGAAAGTCGCGGGAGGAAGTGGGTGCGGCAGCGCTGGAGCGCGGGGCCGAAACTGAGGTACTCCATCCAGCGATAGAGGCGCGCGATCGGATCAAAGTTCGGGGCGGCGGGACCAGTCATCGAATCAAAATCCGAATCGCAGGAAGGGCAGCAGGAGGATGGGTGCCAGCAGGGCGAGATCGGCGGAGACGCGCTGGTCAATGCGCGAGCGCTGGCTGCGGGTGTAATGGAGCGCGAGCAGATTTAGAACTGCCAGCGTGCAAGCTGCGGCGATGGGCTTGGCGGCGGGGGCTGCGGTGCATGCAAGGGCTGCTCCAGCTAGGGCTGCGGACACAGCCAGCGCAGGAAGATGAGCGAGCGCCAGACGCGTGGTGGCGTGTGCGGTGTCGATGCCGGGCAGGTCGTGTTCCCACGCGTAGATAAAGAGGCAGTTGAGGCTGCAGCTTATGGCGAAGAGGAATGCAGGGGGCAATAAGGCGACACGCAGGGCGGGGTCGCGGGCGACGGTGGGGATGAAGACGGCGGCGGAGAAGAAGAGGCCGACGGCGATCTCCTTGGGCAAACGATGCGCGCTGTCGGTGGCGTGCAGGATGACGTGCAGGATAAAGAACCATGCGAATAGCAGCGTGCCTTCGATCAGGTAGAGGCGGATTGCCGCGTGGCTGAGGCTGGGTAGAAGGGCGGCGAGGACTGCGGCCGCGATGGCGATTCCAGCCAGAAATGCGCGGCGATAGCGGTGATGGAAGAGGTGGCGTGCTTCCAACTCACTGGCTGGAGCGCGGGCGGCATCGAGCAGGCGGTCGGCGGCGTAGAGGATCCACACCGCAAGAACCATCGCTGCGGGTGCGGCGAGCGGAAGCTCGATGTGCGATGAGCGTGCGATGAACCAGGTCCATATGGCGGCGACACTGGGCGCGTCCAACGAGAGCAGGTGCCAGAGGGCGAGGGGATTTTGAGCGCTGGAGGAGAAGGCGAGTTGTGGGGTGGCGGCCAAAGCTGAATTTTAGATGCGCCGTGCGGAACCCCGGTGCGTGATTGAATGATGGCAGGGGACAGTATGGACGCCGTAACTTCTTCGCCGATGACCGGCGCCGTGCGCGCTTACTTTCATGTGCTGGCGAAGCCGACGGGAGCGGTGTGCAATCTGGACTGCAAGTACTGCTTCTTCCTGTCCAAGCAGGCGCTGTATCCGGAGAGCGATTTCCGCATGGCGGACGACCTGCTGGAGATTTACATCCGGCAGTTACTGGAGTCGCAGCCGGAGCAGGTGACGATCGCATGGCAGGGCGGCGAGCCGACTCTGATGGGGCTCGAGTTCTTCGAGCGGGGAATGGGGCTGGTCAAGAAGTACAGTCGGTCGGGGCAGACGATTGAGCATACGATCCAGACGAACGGAACGCGGCTGGACGATGAATGGTGTGCGTTCTTCAAGCAGCATGGGTTCCTGGTCGGGCTGAGCGTCGACGGGCCGAGGGAACTGCACGACCTGTACCGCGTCGATAAAGGCGGCAAGGGCATCTTCGACCAGGTGGTGCACGGGTGGGAGTTGCTGAAGAAGCATGGCGTGGAATGCAACATCCTCTGCACCGTGCATGCGGGGAACGCGGAGCATGCGGTGGAGATATACCGCTTCTTCCGCGACGATCTGAGCGCGCAATTTATGCAGTTCATCCCGATTGTGGAACGCGGCGATGCGAACCTGATACCGCTGGCGAACCTGGGTTGGGGACCACGGGGAAGCGATGCGCGGCCTCTGTACGTGCAGTCGGGCAACCGCGTGACGGATCGGTCGGTTGAGCCGAAGCAACTGGGGCGGTTCCTGATCGACGTGTTTGATGAGTGGGTGCGGCGCGATGTGGGGCGCGTGTATGTGCAGATGTTCGACACCACGCTGGGAGCGCATGTGGGGCAGTATTCGCTGTGCGTGTTTTCGCCAACCTGCGGGGATGCGGTTGCGCTGGAACATACCGGCGATTTGTATTCGTGCGACCACTTTGTGGAGCCGGGCTATCTGCTGGGAAATATTCGCGAAGAACATATGGCCAATCTGGTGGGGTCGGCGCGGCAGAGGAAGTTCGGACTGGACAAGCAGGCGACGCTGCCGAAGTTCTGCCGCGAGTGCGATGTGCTGTATGCGTGCAACGGCGGGTGTCCTAAAGACCGGTTTGCGACTACCTCCGATGGCGAGGCGGGGCTGAATTATCTGTGCGCAGGGTATAAGCGGTTCTTCGAGTATGTGGAGCAGCCGATGCAAATGATGGCGGGGCTGCTGGAGGCGGATCGTGCGCCGGCTGAGATTATGCAGTGGTATGCGGGGCAGGATGCCGTGTGGAAAGCCGAGGCGTTGAAGGTGGGGCGGAATGAGGCTTGCGTGTGTGGCAGCGGGCGCAAGGGGAAGCACTGCCATGGGGCGGGCTAGTTTGGCGAGGGCTTTTCAACGTGGTCGATGACGAGGATCTCGACCTGCGTTTTCGCGGAGTCCATGTTCAGGCCGAGTTCGTCGTGCAGCGCGGCTTTGAGGATGGCGGTCATGTCCGGCCGGTCCGGGCTCATGTTCTTCGCGTCGGGCAGATAGGGAGTGAAGTCGATGGCGAAGTCGTATTTCCCGGGGAGGCCGGTGTGGTCGACTGCGGGCATCTCCATTGGGCCGGAAAGGAAGTCGATGAACTCGCGGATGGGCATGGACTTTGCGACGGTGCCGTTGGCGGAGTTCTGGCGGAAGGGCTTGACGTCGGGCGCGGCGGCGGGGCTGAGCTTCGAGCCGCTGGACGCCACAGTAAAGACGATCGCCTTCATTTCTTTTTGTTCCCGATGAAAGCTGAGGTGGAAGCGGTCCGCGAGCAACGCCTGCAGCATTTGTTTCATGGTGTCCGGGTCGGCCGGGCCATCCGATTTGGCCGTGATGTCCATGCGCTCCGTGCGGACCCAGGCGGGCCCGATGATCTGGCTGTCCTGGACGTGGTAGGCCAGCTTAATACAGGTGCTTAGCATGACGTCCTGCATGCGCAGAGCATCGCCGGAAAACTCGGTTTTGCCGTCGTGTTCGAACTGGACTTCGGCTGTGGTTGGGCGGATGGTTGCGACCGCGAAGGCTGGCGGCTGGGCGGACGCGGAGGCAATGATAACCAGCATCGGCAAAGCCAGGAGAATCGGAATGAGCTTGAATGGTGTCGGGTTAATGAGCATCCTCTTTTTCTCCATCGCAAACGGCTTCGGGCGGCGTAGTTTGCGTTACGCAGCGGTGTCGTAATAAGTTCTCGGGTGAAGGTTCGGTGACGCCTAGAAGGAGATGGTCTGGGCGGGGCACGTCCTCGGCTGCGTCTGGGCTGCAGATGGCGGATCCGCCAGGTGTTCCGGAAGAGCGGTACGCACCCGGGGTGGGGTGAGTTTGGTTCTCTATAAATAAATTGACAAGGACGCTTGACATCATGCGCATTGCTGTGTAAAGTTAGCTTGTCATTCAGTAAAGGAGACCAATCATGTCATGCTTCTGGCCCAAGAAGAATCTAGCCCAACGCCGGTATCTCTGGCGGATCTTTGCATCAATGACCGCCTATGTGTGCTTTCTTGCACTGGCGCAGTATCTGTTCCATCACCGGCACCCGACTGGCGCGTTTGCGATTGGGCTGGCGCTTGCTCCTGCGCTTTCGATCATTGCCAGCCTTGTGGTCGTCGGACTTTACATCGCGGAAGAGCAGGACGAGTTTGTCAGGTCGGTGTTTATCCGATCCGTATTGTGGGGCGTTGGAGGAACGCTGGCGTTCACGACGGTGCGCGGCTTTCTGGAGCTGTTTACGCCGATGGACAAGTTTCCGTTATACGCGGTGTATCCGCTGTTCTGGGTGCTTACGGGGCTGGCGCAGGGCGCTCACGAGATGTACTACAGGAGGCGCGATGAATAACCGGCTGCGCGTGCTGCGCGCGGAACGAGGCTGGTCGCAGCAGGACCTGGCGGACCGGCTGGAGGTATCGCGGCAATCGGTGAATGCGATTGAGACGGGGAAGTATGATCCGTCGCTACCGCTGGCCTTCAAGGTGGCTCGGCTGTTCGCGCAGCCGATCGAGGCGATCTTCTCGGAGTAGCTTGATCGCGACCGAGATGACAACTGTCATCGAGAGTTGATGACGGAATCCACTAATCTGCGGCGGGTGTAGGGAGGAAACTCATACTTGCCGTCAACAAAGTTTTGCCAAGGAGATACGCTATGAATTGCCAGTTCTCTTCGTTCTCTGAGTTTGTCGTGAATGTGCTTGCGGTGTTGGTGGTGCTGGCGATGCTGCTTTGCACCGCTCCCTCTGCACGGTGCCAGACCGCGGCGGTGACACGGGATATTAACAGTTTGGGCGGCGTTGTAAGCGTGCCCGGCGCGATAACATAATAAGTGACCATGCCAACCAAAAAAGAACTGCTCACGACGCCCATTCAGCACATTGACATTGCGAAGTACAACGTTGTCCCGATGGTGGATGCCATGGCCTCGATGGCCTACACCTCGAGAGATACTGCACGCGCAGCCTCGATCTACGAGATGATGCTGCGCGACACCGACTGCGGAGTGATCCTGTGTCTTGCCGGATCGCTGGTCTCGGCCGGACTGCAGAAAGTCTTTGTCGACATGATCCGCAACAACATGGTGGACGCGATTGTGTCGACCGGCGCGAACATCGTGGATCAGGACTTCTTTGAGGCGCTGGGCTTTCGCCACTACATTGCGGGTGACGAGTACAAGTACGGCAATGGCGATGGCGATTTGCGCGAGCTAATGATCGACCGCATCTACGACACGTTCATCGATGAGGAAGAGCTGCGCATTTGCGACGACACGACGGAAAAGATTATCAACTCGCTGGCGCCGAGGCCGTACAGCTCGCGCGAGATCATCCGCGAGTTTGGCGCGTACCTGGAAGCGAATGGACGGACGCCGGCGAACGGCCAGCCGGATTCGATTATCTTCGCGGCGTATCAAAAGGGGGTGCCGATTTTCTGTCCGGCGTTCTCGGACTGCTCGGCGGGCTTCGGCTTTGTGGCGCATCAGCACGCGCGGCAGGGCAAGCCGATGGTGTCGATCGATTCGGCCAAGGACTTCTACGAGCTAACCCAGTTGAAGATTGCGAATCCGACGACCGGCCTGCTGATGATGGGCTGCGGCGTGCCGAAGAACTTTGCGCAGGACATCGTGGTTTCGGCAGAAATTCTGGGCGTCGATGCGCCGATGCACAAGTATGCGATCCAGGTGACGGTGGCGGACTCGCGGGACGGCGCTCTGTCGGGTTCCACGCTTAAGGAGGCGAGTTCCTGGGGTAAGGTGGACACAACATATGAGCAGATGGTGTACGCCGAGGCCACGCTGGCGCTGCCTTTGATCGCTGGATACGCGTTCCACAAGCATGCTGCGGCGGGCCGCATGGGCAAGAACTGGACCGAAGTATTGAGCCACATTACCGAGCCGGTGTCCGCATAAGTGTGGTTCCCGCTCTAATTGAGTGGCCACATGAGATATAGTTGACGTTGACACAACTGCCTCATTTTCTTCTCTCAGCGTCGATTTCTGCATGGTACGATTCAGGGCATTCGGCGATGACATTTCTGGCAACGATCTTTTCGGGTTTGCTGCTGGTGAGCCTTTTCCTCTTGGGCGCTCTTGCGTTGCGGCTTGCGTCTCAGAGCAGGCAGCAGCGGCATTCCATTGAGGAATTGCAGGAAGCGTTGCGCCACAGCCGCGAGTTCGCCGAGCAGCAGAAGAGCAAGCTGGAAATACGCTCGGACATGGACACGGTAAAGGATGAGTTCATCTCCACTGTTTCGCATGAGCTACGCACTCCGCTAACCAGTATTCGAGGTGCGCTTGGGCTGTTGTCGGCGGGGCTGTTGGGTAACGTCGATCCGAAGGCGCAGAACCTGTTGCGGATCGCCTCCAGCAACACGGAGCGGCTGATCCGGCTGATCAATGACATTCTGGACCTGGAGCGGATGGAGTCGGGGCGTGCTCCGCTGAAGCTACGGCGCTGCTCGATGTACGACTTGGCGCATGAAGCAGTGGACACGATATCCACGATGGCGGATGCGGCGGGAATTCATATTGAGCTGACCAGCAATGCGCCACGGGATTCGATCTACTTCGATGCGGATTCGGACCGAATTTTGCAGGTGCTGACGAACCTTCTGTCAAACGCTGTGAAGTTCTCGCCGGTGGGTTCGACGGTTTCGGTGCAGATTGATTCCAACCCGAACTCGCTGCTGGTGAAGGTGGTGGACCAGGGGCGCGGGATCCCGGCAGACAAGCTGGAGGCTGTGTTTGACCGCTTCCAGCAGGTGGAATCGTCGGACTCGAGCAAGAAGGGCGGCACCGGGCTGGGGCTGGCGATTTGCCGCAGCATCATCCAGCAGCATGGCGGAGCGATCTGGGCGCAGCCGAATCACGGTGGTCTGGGAACGACGCTGTGGGTGCAACTGTCCCGGTCGGCGCGGGCGTCGGATGCGGCATCGCCTGGGATAGACGCGGTGCCGGAACGCGGCGAAGGGTTGATCCTGGTGTGCGACGACGATGCGGGGATCCGCGAGGTGGTCGCGGAGCAGCTTCGCCAGCGCGGATACGACATCCTGGAGGCAGGCAGCGGGGAAGAGGTAATCGGCCTGGCGATCAAGCATGCGACCAGGGCAAACGGGGCGAAGAGCAATGGATCGGGTTCCAACTCAGCGGTGTCGGCGATTCTGCTGGATCTGTATATGCCGGGGCTCAGCGGATGGGAAACTTTGCAACGACTGCGGGACATGCCTGAGACGGCAAAGATTCCAGTTGTGATTCTGAGCGTGATTCCGCCGACGGACCGGCCGTTGCAGGCGGCCATCGCGCAGGGCTGGGTGCAGAAGCCATTCAACGAGAACCTGCTGCTAGCGGAGTTGAGTCGAGTGCTGCGGGTAAAGGGCGAATCCGGCCACATTCTGCTGGTGGAGCAGGACCAGGACCTTGCCGAGCAGATTATGGGCGGGTTTCACAAATCACACATCCGGATCGATCATGCGGCTACTCTGCAGCAGGCTGTGGATCGTTGCTTGCTTGGGTCGCCGGACCTGCTGATTCTCGATCTGACGCTCCCGGATGGGGACGGATTCTCGTTAGTGGATTGGTTGCGCCGGCAATCAGGGCTTCGCAATTTGCCTCTGGTGGTTTACTCTGGACGCGATATATCAGAAACAGAAATGCAGAAGCTTCGCCTGGGTCCCACTGAATTCCTGCACAAGGGAAAGGTGCAACCCAGGGAGGTGGAAGGGTTCGTACTCGCGATGGTAAAGCGGCTGCGAACTAGAGTTACAGCATCGGTCGCATAAGGCCAGAGAGACAAAATGAATTAATGCGCCAGATACTGATTATTGATGACGAAGACGATATTCGAGAGGTTGCAGCACTCTCGCTCGAAGCAACGGCTGGATGGGACATCACCACAGCCTGTTGTGGGGCCGATGGAATTCGCGTTGCGGCCGATCCCAAGCGCAGGCCGCACGCCATTCTGATGGACGTGATGATGCCGGGCATGGATGGGCCGACAACGTTTCGGAAGATGCAGCTTATCCCCGAGATCGCTGGAATTCCGGTTCTGCTGCTAACTGCCAAGGTACAGGGCGTGGACCAGCGGAGGTTTGCTGGTCTGGGGGTTTCGGGGGTGCTGTTTAAGCCCTTCGATCCGCTGACGCTGGCGTCGCAGATATCGGACGCGCTGGGGTGGAAGGACTAATCGCGAGAGCGATTGAACTGCAATCGATATGACGGACGCAAGAGACAAGACAGACCTGATTCTGGCGAAGGTTTGGGCGCGCGTTCGGCCGGTGGTGGAGGAGCGGCTGGTGACGCTGGACCAGGCTTCGGCCGCCGCACTGGCGGGAACTCTAAGCCAGGATCTGCGCAAGGTGGCGGCGAGCGAAGCGCACAAGCTGGCCGGCTCGCTGGGCATGTATGGATACGACGAGGGGACGCGGGTCGCGCGCCAGCTGGAGGTGCTGCTGGGCGGTGCGGCTCCGGATGCCACGCGGTTGCATGCACTGATCGCAGAGCTGCGCAGTGCGGTGTTTCCGGCGGCTTAGCTTAACGGCGGGCTTCCCGGATAGCCCAGGCAGCTACGTCATTGGCTGCTTCGAATCCGCGGTATTGGCCCATTTTTCGGCCGTCGGCGTACTCGTTATAGAACCACGGGTCAGTCATGGCGAGGACGGTGCCTTTGCCGACGTGGGAGACGGCGATCATGACGTCGCTGTGGTCGGTGACGAGGGCTTTCGCGGGGCCGCTGACGGTGATGGTGGAGGTGTCCTTCATGTAGGCGGTGAAGCCTGAGCCGAAGATGCCTGTACCAGGCGGGATGACGACCTCGCCTGCGCTGTGGTCTGGCTCGACGACGTGGTGCGACAGGACAGGATTGAAGTGGATGCCGAAGCGATCCGAGAGGGTGTTGAAGTGTGCGAACTCGGTGTTGTCGCGGTCGTTAGAGAAGAGCAGGAGGACTCCGCCGCCGCGCACCCAGGCCTCAATGGCATCGCCGCTGGATTTGTCCATGTAGTTCGGATTGGGATTCTTGGAGGGGATGTCGGGCGAGGCGATGACGTAGATCTGGGCCTGGCAGAGGGCCGCGGTAGTGGGTGCGGCGGGTAGCGTGGCCAGGGTGGCTCCGTCGCGACGGAAGGCGCGGCCAAAGAAGGAGTAGCCGTTGTTGGAGTCGTCGTTCCACTTGTAGTGGTAGAGTTCCGTCTGGCCGAAGGCGTTCAGGCGGGTTTGCGAGTTGAACCAGGCGTCGACGAGGGCGGTGACTTTGCGGCTAGAGGATGGCCCGGGGCGACCGCAAGATGATTCCTGACGAGTAGCTGGCAGCTTCTTTAGAGTTGGTGCCGGCTCCGGTGTGGTCGAGGGCGGCAGCCGGTTGGCCTGGTACTGCTTCGAATTGAAGGGGTCGAGTTTGGATTTGGCCGCCGTTTGGCCGGGCTGGTCGTTGGTGGCGGACAGCTTCATGTCTTTGTTGACGGCAGCCGGGATCGGGTCCATCTCGGAGGCGGCGAGCATATAGGCGCCAACGCCTTTGAAGTCTTGGTCCACGACGGGCTCGTGGATGTAGTAGTTGAAGTCCCCGGCGCGATAGGGATTGCCGCCGAGGCCGCCTACCTTGACGGTGCCGTGAAGGGTAACGGTGCCATCCGGGGCGGAGGTGATGAACTGCTGCTGGATGCCTTCCCACGCGCGGGCGACGCTGGCCTGGTCGGCCTGCGGGAGGTAGCCGAGGCGAACGCCTTTGGCGATGGCGTAGGTGAACATGCAGCCGGCGGAGGCCTCTAGGAAGTTTCCCTCGCCCGAGTGTTGCATGCCGAGGCGCAGGCTGCCGTCAGGCTGCTTCTGCATGGCGGGGCCGTTGTGGGGAGGGCTGGTGAGGACCTGCCACCAAAGGCCTGATTTGGGGTCCTGAACTTTGAGGAGGGCGGCGATGTTGCGGTTGAGAGCAGCAACGAGGGCGGGCCTCTGCGGGTGGTCGGAGGGGAACCAGTCGAGGACGTCGACCAGGGCGACAACGTACCACCCCATGGCGCGGGCCCACGCCTCGGGGCTGAGGCCGGTGGTCTTGTCGGCCCAGGGCATGGACTTTGACTCGTCCCAACCGTGCTTGAGGAGGCCGGATTTGGGATCGCGCATGTTGGTGTCCATCAACAGGAGCTGCTTTGCGATGTCGTCGAAGTCGCCGGGCTGCTGGAAGGTGGCGGCGTAGGCGGCGCGAAAGGGCTCGGCCATGAAGGCTCCGTCGAGCCACATCTGGTTGGGGTAGATCTGCTTGTGCCAATAGCCGCCGGAAGCGGTGCGGGGCTGGACGGCAAGCTGATCCTCAAGGAATTTCGCGGCCTTGGCGTATTTCGCCTGCTGGGTGACGCGGTAGAGGAGGAGGGTGGCGCGGCCCATTTCGATGTCGTCGAGGGTGTGGGTGGAGGTGTTATACCCGGTGACGGCGCCGTCGGGAGTGACGTAGCGGTCGACTGCGGCCTTGATGTAGTTGAAGTCGTCACCGTTGGCAGTGACGTGCCACTGGGCGGCGAGGCCGTCGAGCAGGACGCCCTCTTCGTATGTCATGGAGCCCTTGGCCAGGGGGAGGGAGGCGAGAGGACGTTGCTGGAGCATGGTCGCAGCCATTTTTTGCCCTGGGGATGAGGGCATCTGCGGGACCTGCGCGGAGACGGTGGCCGCCAGGCCGATGGTCAGGGTTGTTGCGAATACTTTCAACAGTTGCATAGCGCGTTCCTCTTTGCTTCCTGTAGTTGCCGTCCAGCATACCGCTTTGCGACGGACGGCGGTACACAGCAGGGTGACGCGCAACCGGGTTAGAATGTGCTGGTAGAGCAACGTAACGCAGTTGCTTCGCGTCTCAATCTGGTACGGGATGTCGCAAGCATGGTCGAATTGGCGACCTTACTAGGACTCCGGCCAGGTGTGTTCAAAGCATTTGAATGCATCAACAGGGGAGCCCAGCGTGAGATTGAAATCTATTCAAATAGCCCAACGTGGATTCATCGCCGGTATCTTTGCCGGACTCTGCCCGCTCTTGTGTATGGTGGGCGGGGCGCAAACCGTTGCTGGTGCGGAGGTTGCGCCGACTCTGGTGGCGGCGGATGTGCTGCCGGATGCGCCGAGTGCGGCGGTGTCGAGTTCCAGCGATGCAATCGCTGAAGGCGGCGTCGCGCGGTTCGAGTTGAGGTCTGCGGCGCGCAAGAGTGCGAGCGGTCAGGCTTCTCCTACGGAGGTGTCGCGGACCGAGCAGTTCATAGAGCCAGGAGAGAGGGCGCCTGCACTGAGTTCGGGTGACATGGTATTGCTGGGAGTAAAAAATTCTTTCTCGCTGATCGCGATTGCCGGATGGTTTACTTCCGCCGGTTATAGCCACTGGATGAACAGCGCTCCAAACTACGGCACGGACCGCGGCGCGTTCGGGCAGAGGCTTGGGGCGGCAGCGATCCTCAACTCGAGTGAGGACCTGCTGACCAACAGTGTTATGGCTCCTATCCTTCACGAAGACCCGCGCTACTACCGAATGGGCCCGGGGCATAACTTTTTTGTGCGCGCGGCCTATGCGGCAACGCGGCCGGTGATCACGCGGACGACCAGCGGAAGAACATCGCCAAATCTCGCGCTGATACTGGGAAATGCTGAAGGAGCGGCGTTGGCTAATGCCTACTATCCGCAGGTGAATCGCGGAGCAACGCAGACGATGGAGAACCTGGGATTGTCGATTGGTGGATCGGCGATTGCGGATGCGCTGGGCGAGTTCTACGGAGATGTGTTGAAGGCGTTGCACGTGCACCACTAGAGGTGAGTGAGTCTTAGCGCTTAGTGGGCGCAGTCATTCCGGGTCGGTTCAGCAAGCGGATCAGCTGAGCCTGGAATTCAGGATGGAAGCCCTGCGCGAGGTGGAGAGCAGTTGCGTTGATGCGCTGGCCTTCCTCGGTTCTTCCTGCCTTGATGAGGGTAATGCCCAAGTCGGCTTGAATGTTGGCCGAATCGGGTGCGAGTTGAACGGCTTCTTCCGATTTGGCGATCGCCTCTGACATTTTTCCAGCGTCTGCAAGCTTTGCGGCTTCGGTGGACAGGCTGTAGGCGGCAACAAGAGGCACGCTGAAGGTGCCGTTATAAACAAGGACAACATGGCCAGGCTGCGCGTCGGGATGAAGATCGCGGAACTGGGCGTATGGATTGAGCTTTCCCGGTCCCCACTGGCGGCCGTCGAGTTCCGTTGCGCTGATCAGGACTGTGCCGCTGATGACGGGCGGGACAGGGCCGAGGAACGGGTATCCTCGGGGGACCCATGCTGAGAGGAGCGGCTTGCAAGGGATGCCGTAGTACTTCCAGTCGATTTCGGGGTCGGTGAAATCGAACCAGCAGTCGGAGAGATGATGTTGGTCCGTATAGGACTTGACCCATTTCAGACTCTGCGCCCAGTCGTTGTTGGAGCCGGCGAGCAGGCGATAGGAGTTTGAGGGCCCGCCGAAGGCTTCGTTGGCGTAGGCGAGGTAGTCGGGAAAGGCGTGCAGGGATGTGCCTGCGGCAAATACGAATAGTGCGACGATGGCGCTGGCCCAGCGGCGAGAACGGAGGGTAATCTGCCATGCTGCAGCGCCGGCGAGCGCGACCGCGAAGGAGTAAATGGGCAGTATGTAGCGGGCTTCCGAGTTCATTCCAGACGCGATCGCGATGAGCAGATAGAAGGCGGCAGGGATGGCGAGGATGAGGAACTCGCGGCGGCGGCGGTGGATCCCGGAGAACGGCACGAGGAGAAGCAGGAGCAGCAGCGGGAGGGTGCTCTTGATCAGGATCAACTCGGGGAAGAGGTACCAGCGCGATCCGACGACGAGCTTTCCGAAGACGAAGCTGATACGTTTTCCGGGGATTTGGAGGATGTCCGCCCAGCCGTAGAGATAGGCCTGGGGCAGGAGGTGGTGGCGGGCGCAGAACGCGATGGCGGAACGCTCGAATGCGATGGGGATAGCAGTCACATAGGCGTCGAATGCAGGTACGAACGGCAATCCCGAAGGACGCGCGGCGTAGCAAAAGCCGTAGAAGGCCCAGAGCACTGCGTAGCTGACGAGGGCGATGATCACAAGGGCCACAACAAGCGTGGCCAACCTGCGCGTGACGGGGATTCGCGGCGAACGATGGTCTTTTAACAGCAGGTCGAAGGCCGCGAAGATGCCGAGGATGGGGAATAGAAAAACGCCGGAGTGCTTGGCTGCGAGCGTGAGTCCTGCGACGAGGCCGCAGAGGAGCATCCGGACGAGGCTTGGGCGTTTGAGGTAGCGATAGAACGCGAACGAGGTGAGGAAGAGTGTGCAGGAGAGGGCGATGTCGGTGGTGACCAGGCCGCTGTTGGCGAGGACCATCGGCTCGAGAGCGAACAGGAGCATGGCGAGCAGGCCTGCCTCGGGGCCGAACATCTCATATCCAGCGGCGAAGATGGCGAGCGCGAGCGCGAGGGGAAAGATGAGCATTGCAGCGCGTGCGCGGGCCAACAGGAGGTCGGCGTCGGCGCCGTAGAGGAACTCTCTGCCATTGAAATAGTCCTGCACCTTGGAAAGCGTGGTGGAAGGCCCAGCCGGGTCGACGGGATGGAGTGGCAGAACCGCGGAGGCAGCGACGAGTTTTGCGAGGGGCGGATGCTCAGGGTTGCGGCCGAAGTCGGCGTGCGTCCAGTATTCATATCCCGCGTAGAGATGCGCGGACTCGTCCCATGTCTGAGATTCCTGGCGGTTGGAGAGGAAGACTTCGGCAGCGAGAAGGAGGAGGATGGCGAGCAGAGCAATGCGATGCCGCGTGCGCAGGGCACGGGAGGTCCGGACCTCGATTGGATCAGAACTGGTAACTGACATGAGGGGGCCTGAAGGCTGAACTCTAGCACGGCGGAGAGTACTTCTGCCACCGTGTGTTAAGCCGCCATTCCTCGACGCAAATCAAGTGCAAATACGGGGATTTTGGGATTCTTCGCCGCGATCAGAATTCTTGGTGAGGATGATTGTGTCCAGCGCTGCCGCATAGAATGATGCGAACATGACTAATATCATCGCTCGGTTGTGACCCCGCGGCGAGATAACCGACGAGGTGTTCGATGGCATGCGCTCCCGATGAGCTCCGGCACGTACCGCTGTTTGCGCTGCTGGACGACGATGAGACCGCGATTCTGGCTGCGCAAGTTGAGATGCGCGAATTTACGCCCAGGCAGCGCATATACAAAATTGGCGATGTTGACGGCAAGGCCTACGTGGTGATGTCAGGCACTGTGCGCGTGACCACGGTCGATGAAGACCAGCAGGAAGTGCTTCTGGACGAAGCCGGTCACGGGCAGGTGTTCGGCTTTGCGTCGATGCTGGAGGTGGTACCACATACGACCAACGCAATGGCAGTCGACGATGTGGTGTGCCTGGAGGTCGATAAGAACGATATCGAGATTCTGCTGCAGCGCAAGCCGATGGCGGGGATGGACATGTTGACGGTGCAAAGCCGACAGATCCATGCGGCCCAGCGACTGGTGCAGCTGCGCGCGAGCCGCAATCCCAATGACCTGATTGACGAGGAGATGACGTTTGGGCAGAGGATTGCGGATCACGTTGCCCGGTTCGGCGGGTCCTGGACGTTCATCATTTTGTTTGGAACGGTGCTTCTGGTGTATACCGCGATCAATCATTTCCTGCACGGGAAGGCGTGGGATCCGTATCCGTTTATTTTGCTGAATCTATTTCTGTCGATGCTGGCGGCCATTCAGGCGCCGGTGATCATGATGAGCCAGAATCGGCAGGACACCAAGGACCGACTGCGCAGCGAACTGGATTATGAAGTGAACCGGCGTGCAGCGAACGACATTCAATCGCTTGCCGGAATGGTGCATCTATTGACCGACAAGGTGGACGATCTCGACGAGAGTCTGCGGCGGCAGAACCATTCGGGAGGCAAGGCGCCGGATAGTTTGTGAAGATTAGTGCTGGAGTGTCAGAGCGATTTCGTGGGTGGGGATGGCGCCTTCGCGAAGGATCATCCAGGAGCTGCCGCCTCCGGAGAGGTCGACGATGGTGGTGGGGATGGAGCGGGCGGTAGGGCCGCCGTCAACGATGAGGGGGATCTGATCGCCAAGCTGGGCGAGGACGAAGTGGGCGTCGGTGCACTCGGGCATGCCGCTGAGGTTGGCGGAGGTGGCGGTGATGGGCACTCCTAGGCCGGCGACGACGGCGCGGGCGATGGCGGCTTCGGGGACGCGCAATGCGACGTTGCCGGTGTTGGCGGTAACGCGCAGCGGGAGGCGCGCTCCGGCCTTAACGATGATGGTGAGGGGCCCGGGCCAGAAGCGCTCGGCGAGGCGGTCGAATGCGGTATCGATGTCGCGGGCGAGTTCGTAGGCCTGGGCGGTCTCAGCGATCAGCAGCGAGAGCGGCTTGTGGCGGGCGCGGGTCTTGATCTCGTAGATGCGGTCGACGGCGGAGAGATTGACCGGGTCGACGGCCAGGCCGTAGAAGGTGTCGGTGGGCAGCGCGGCGACGCAGCCGGACGCGAGACAGTTGACGACGTAGGCGATGAGGGCGGGTTGCGGTTCAGTGGGGTTGATGGGTAGGATCTCGGCCGTCAAATCTTTCTCCTGTGGTGTGGAGCGGGGACTTAGGTACAGGCTGCGGCGGGGCGAAGAAGCAACGCAATTCCGCAACCATAGCATACCGCTGCCGTAAGTCTGACGCGGAGAGTGGGCGATCTTCGGACGAGATTGTGATGTTGAGGCGTGGCGGTAGATACTGGTTGTCTGCGATGACCAAGCGCCGGAGTAAAGAATCTACGGGGAGAATGGTGCTGCGGTGGCTGCTGGGCACAGCGCTTGCGGTGGTGCTGGCGTGGGTGGGATGGCTCTACTTCCAGATTAATGCGGTGGCGGCGCACGACCAGGCGCGGACCGCAGACGCCATTGCGGTGTTTGGAGCGGCGGAGTATTCGGGCCGGCCTTCTCCGGTGCTGCATGCTCGGCTGGACCACGCGGTGGAACTCTACCGCAAAAGCATCGCGCCAGTGGTGATTACATTGGGCGGCGGAAGCGACCTGGACCAGGGCATGACCGAGGGCGGCGTGGGCAGGGACTATCTGCTGGCGAACGGAGTGCCGTACGGACAGATCGTTGCTGAGACGACCTCGACCGACACCGAGCAACAGGTGACCCGGCTGAGCGAGATTGCGCGGAAGCTGCATCTGAACACCATCGTGGTGGTGAGCGATGGCACGCATCTTTTCCGGATCCAGAAGCTGTGCGAGGATGCCGGGCTGATTGTGTATACGTCGCCGCGTCCGGCGCTGGGGCACATCGATGCGTGGGATGTGGCGCAGCGGTATGGGCACGAGATGCTGAGCTACACGCTGCTGCGGCTGCATTTGAATGGGTGGGTGCATGGCAAGGCGGATGCGTAGGGCAGGAATCGAAGATCAGCGGTTAGTGTAAGTGGTCAATGCCTGCACGCCTAGGGCGATGGCTACGGCGGCGGAGAATGCCGTCGAGGCGAAGTTGACGAGGTCGTTGCCGATGAAGCCCCGGCGCTCCAAGGTTGCACCAAGCAGGGTGTCGAAGAAGAGGCCGGCTACGGCGGCGGTCAAGGCAAGGATGCACTGGTGAGCGTCCAGACCCAAGGTGGGTGCACCGGTGGCGGCGATGATCACCGCGGCGGCGATGCCGGCGAGGGTGCCGTTGAAACTGATGGCGCCGTCGGTTCCGGGTGGGACCGGGCGCAGGGTAGTGAGCAGGATGGGAGTGAGGCCGAAGGCTTGACCGATCTCGGAGGAGACGGTGTCGGCGGTGGCTTCGGCGAGAGCCGCTATAACGCCGATGTTGATCATCAATGAGATCGATTGCGCCGTCGGCTGTGGCCAGAGAAGCCCGATGAAGGGGCGTGGCCAGACTCGCCAGACGCAGACGGCGATAAGAGTTAATGGAACGGCGAGTAGTGCTGCAAATCCAAGGTTGGCGACGACCTGTGAGGTGGTTCGTCCTAACCGACTCTCAGCTAAACCCGTCGCGGTTTTTCTGTTTCGTCCGGCGCGGGTTGCGAGGAACGTGAGGACGAAGAGTTCGACCAATGGGATGAGCGCCGAATGGGTAAGGGGAGTCCGGTATGCTTGTGTCCCATACAAAAGGCTGAGACAGATTACTCCTCCTGAAAGGGCGGCCGGGAGGGTTGCGGCTTTGAGTCTCCATGCGAGCAGCGCTAAGCATGTGCTAAATCCGACCGATTCGAAGACTACGGTGTGGAGACGAGGGGCGTGGACCATAAGGGCCACAGACCTCACGGCGTCCAATACAAAGAGCAGCGGCATGACGGTCCAGACCAGAAGTCTGGACTGGAGGCGGTCGCGGGCTGGTGGGATGGCTTTGGCGGGCATAGTGGCGGCGTTGAACTTATCCGTGGTTGATTCGTCCAAAGTCTATACTCGCCTGCGCGCGGGGCGGGGTTGATTTACAATCAAGCCTTGAGCCTAAGCCGTATGAATGGCAACGTGGGAGAAGTTTTGCACTTAGAGCAATCGCAGTCAGTTGGGAACGGAAGAAGGGCCATGCGGATGGCGGCAGCGGCGGTACTCGCTGCCTGTGTTGGGATGGTTGCCGGGTGCGGGAACAGCTATCGTCCGGTGCTGGCCACTATCGGCGCTATTGGACCGGCGGGACAGCCAACCAAGTATGCGGTTGCGGTGTCGACGCCAACGCCTCCGGGAAATCCGTGTCCGCTGCCCGGGCAGCTTACGTCGAACGGGCTGCTGACCATGGTGGACTTTTCCGGCGACACGGTGCTGGTAACGGCGCAACTGGGCGTGAATCCCTACTATTTTGCGCTAAGCGCCTCGGGAAACACCGGGTACACGCTGAACTGCGATAAGACGCTGAATTCGTTTGACATCAGCACGTCACTTATTTCGAGCCAGATTCTGGAATCGACACTGCCTCCGGGATCGAATCCGGTGAGCGTGTTCACCAACTCGAACTCGACCTATCTTGCTGACCCTGGGGTCTTGGCGGTGGATCAATTGTCCAGCACGCCTCCCGCGTTGAAGCAGGAGTTGCCGGCGCCCAGTGGATATTCGCCGCTTTATGTGGTGGGCTTGTCCAATGCGGCGCGCGCGTATGGGATCAACCAGGCGATCAACGGCGGCCCGGGTGCGGTGTCGGCGATTGAGACCGGCCTGAATACGATTTCGGCGACGCTTCCGGTGGGCCGCGGGCCGGTGTATGGAGTGATGTCCTCCGATACGCGGCGGGCATTCATCCTGAACCAGGGCGACAATACGGTGTCGGTCATCAACGTGCAAAATAATGCGCTGGACACAGTCAGTTCCATTCCGGTGGGAACGCGGCCGGTGTGGGCGGACCTGGCTCCGGGGCTCGACGAGTTGGTCGTGGCGAACGAAGGGCCGGTATTCCCGATTACGTCGTACTCGATCTCTTCTAATGTGATTACGGTCAAGACCGGGCCTCAGTCTGTTACCGCTGGCCAGTCGGTCACGCTGTCAGGATTTCCGCAGTCCAAATTCCTGAACGGCCAGGTAGTGGTGGTATCCGCAACGGGGCTGGCGAGCAACACGTTTCAGGCGCCGTTGACGCATGCCAATGTGGCTGCGCTAAGCGAGCCTGCGCAGGGCTTTACCGGGAACGGCACAACGCCGGGCTCGGTGACGATCATCAACATTCCGCTGTGCGCGGTGACGGCGCTGCCGAACAACCCGAACTGCAATGCGGCGAATCCAGTGGATGCGATTAACTTTGGCACGGTGCAGGCGACGGTGCCGGTAGGCGTAAATCCGATCATGGTGTCGGTGCTGAGCGACTTCAGCCGCGCGTATGTTGCGAATGCCGGATTGGCGGGCCTGCCGTGTGCCGCCAATGGCATCGCGGTGGCGGGGGTGTCGACGACGTGTACCATCTCTGTAGTGAACCTGCTGAGCAACACCGTGACTGCAACGATTCCGATCAACGGGCACCCGGTGTATATCGCGACCACGAATTCAACGCCGACAGGCAAGGTGTACGTGGTGTGTAACGATTCGCAGGTGATGACAGTGATCGAGACGGACACCGACTCTTTGGACACCACGATCCCACTGCAGGGATACGGCGTGAGCGTGCGGATGACGCAGCCGTAAGAATGGTTGTTCGTTGTAGGGATCAGTTGTTAGTTGAAAAACGAACGGCCCACATCGATTGATGTGGGCTGTTTTCTTTTAGGGAATGGCTGCGTCGCCGACAAGAGCGGTTGCTAGTCATCAGTTCTCGGTGGTCAGCTGAAAACGAACGGGTGAGCAAGCGACGATTGCAACTGACAACCACCAACCAACAACTGTCTTTTCTAGCTGCCGGCCATGATGATCGGCGAGGTGGGCGTCAGGGAGCCGCCGTCGGCTTCGATCGTCACGCCAAAGGCCTTGGCTGCGACGCCTTTGGGCAGGTTGGGCATGATGACGCTGGCGTTGCCCTGGTCGTCGGGGTGGAAGGTGCCGGCGGGGATGGGAGCGTCGCCGCTGGCGGGAATCACCCAGAGCTCGTAGGTCTTGTAGGTCTGCAGCGGGTTGAGGTTGCTGGCGAGGAAGACCAGCGTGCCCTTGTCGGGGTTGTAGGTAACGCCGCCGACGGGTGTGGACTTGGGCAGCGGCTTGGTGCTGAGCGAGACGCGCACGGCCTTAGGATCGGTGATTGCGTCCATGAGCTGGTGTGCGTTGTCGGCGTCGGCGGTGAGGCGCTGGACGAGAGCGGACTGGCTTAGGACGGTGTCGCGCAGGCTCTGGCGGTCTTTGTACTGAAGGCTGACAGCGACAGCGAGGCCGGCGGCAATGGCCCATCCGGCAACGCCGAGGATCGTGCGGCCTACGCTGCGCTTAGGGCGGTTCTCGGCGGCGTCGTCGATGGAGAGGATGGAGCCGCTGCGTCCGAAGGAGGCGAGGGGTGGATGCGATTCGGCCGCCTGGGCTTTAGGCTGCGGCAGAGTTACGATTTTCTTTTCGCGGGCGACCTGTTGCAGCAAACGCTGGCGGGCGGATTCGGGCGGCGCTTCAAGGTCGACGGTGGCGGCAGTGAGCGCGAGGTCGGAGTAGACCCGTGCGAGTTCCGCGGTGCACTCAGGGCAAGACGCCAGATGCTGGGCGATCGCCGCGGACTCGTTCGCGTTGAGCAACTGCATCGCGTAGAGGACGAGGTCCTCGGGCGCTGGATGGCGGGGACCTGCATGGCCTGGAAACGGGATGTTCGCGTACGTGCTCATGCCGGGAAAGCCTTTCTCAGCGTGAGCAGCGCGCTGCGGATGCGGGTCTTTACTGTTCCCAGCGGGTCCCCTGTCATCTCGGCAATCTCGGAGTGGGTGAGACCGTCGAAGAAGGCCATTTCGAGGGTCTTGCGCTGTTCCGCGGGAAGCTGGTAGATGATGCCGCGGGCGCGCTCCATCAGGGAGTTACGCTCGGCCTCGTCGGCGAGATTGAAGGACGACGCAAGGGGGACGTTTTCGACATCTACGGTGGGGCGCTTGCGGCGGATGGTGTCGATGGAGCGATTACGCGAGACGATGGCCAGCCATCCGCCTAGACTTCCGCGGGCGGCGGTGAAACTGTCGGGATTGCGCCATATCTGCATAAAAACTTCCTGAAGAACATCTTCGGCGGCGGCCGGATCGCGCAGCACGCGCAGGGCGACGGAGTAGACGAGCTTCGAATACCGGCTGTACAAGGAGGCCATTGCCTGGTCGTCGCCCTTTTGCACCAACGCGAGCAGGGATGAATCGTCCTCGGTCGATGGGGGCGGCACGTTGCGGGCTCCGGTCTCTCTATACATGAAACGTTCCCGTGGGCGGTTTGGATTGCATAAGGCCTGGAATTACGTTCAGCGGCGGGCAACCTTTGGCCGGACTGGAGGTTGCAGTAAGTCGGACGATCCCGGAATCGAGTCCAGTGTACTTGATTTGATGCACCGGCGGGACAGGCTACTCTGGTGAGAGCCTATGAAGGTTCGCCTGGATAAAGCGCTGGTGGAGCGGGGGTTGGTGCAGTCGCGGGAACGCGCGCAGGCGCTGATCCTGGCGGGACGCGTGCTTGTGGGCGAGCAGAAGGTGGAGAAGCCGGGAACGGCGGTTGCAGAAGATGCAGCGCTGCGGGTACTCGGCGAAGAGATGAAGTATGTGGGCCGCGGCGGTTTGAAGCTGGAACGGGCGCTGGAATACTGGAAGATTCCGCTGCAGGGAAGGGCGTGCCTGGATGTGGGCGCGTCCACAGGCGGCTTTACCGACTGCATGTTGCAACATGGCGCTGCGAGCGTGCTGGCCGTGGATACGGGCTATGGGCAGATCGCGCATAAACTGCGGGTGGATGCGCGGGTGAGCTTAATGGAACGGTGCAATGCGCGGTTACTGGAGGCGGGCGAGTTGTCAGTTGTCAGTTCTCAGTTGTCGGAGAAGGGCGAGGGCGGCAAGACAGAAGCAGATTCCTCCGCTGCGCTACGGAATGACAATAATAATAACGGGTTAACATTTCTGGCCATGGATGTTTCGTTTATCTCGGCGACGCTGGTGTTGCCGGCGGTGCTGCAGGCGCTGGCGCAAGAGGGCGAGAGCTGGCGGGGAGAGGCCGTGGTGCTGGTGAAGCCGCAGTTCGAGGCTGGGCGCGAGCATGTGGGCAAGGGCGGAATCGTGCGCGAACAGGCTGGGCAGGATATTGCGATCGCGCGGGTGAAAGGGTGCGTGATGGAGCTGAGTGGGCAGGATGTTGAGGTGATCGATTCGCCGATTACGGGGATGGAAGGGAATCGTGAATATTTGCTGCACACGCGGTTCGGATAGTGGGCGGTACACTGGTTGGCGGGATGCCATTAGCAGCGATTATTTCGAAGCCGCAGAAGGCCGAGCTGGAAAAGATTGTGCCCGAGCTGCGAGCGTGGCTTGCGGGGCGTGGATGGAGCTGCGTTCTGGACCAGGAGAGCGCGGCGTATCTGCCGGACGCGGGGCCGGGCGTGGCGCGGGGCGAGTTGCCGGAGCGCAAGCCGGACCTGGTGGTAGTGCTGGGCGGCGATGGCACGCTGCTGGCGGCCGCACGGGCGTTCGCGCATACCAACATTCCGCTGCTGAGCGTGAACCTGGGCTCGCTGGGATTTCTGACCGAGGTGCCGCTGAGCGATTTGTACAAGACGCTCGAGGCGTGGTGCGATGGTACCGCTTCGATTGAGACGCGCAGCATGATGCGCGCGGAGCTGTACGGCGCTGGCAAGGGCGGAGTGACGCGCACGTGGGACGCGCTGAACGACGTGGTTGTAGCGAAGGGCACGATCGCCCGCATGGCGGACTTTGCGGTCGAGATTGATGGGCAGGCAGTGGCCGCGTTCCGCGCAGACGGCGTGATTCTGTCAACGCCTACGGGTTCGACGGCCTACAACCTGGCGGCGGATGGGCCTATTGTAATGCCCACGGTGAACTGCATGGTGGTGACGCCAATCTGTCCGCACCTGCTGACGATTCGGCCAATCGTGGTGCCGGGCGAGTCCGCGATTACAGTCCGAGTAACCGGTGTGGCCAACGAGATCTACCTGACCGTCGACGGGCAGGAAGCAGTGCCGATGCATGTGGACGACGAGGTGCGCTGCCGGCGCAGCCAGTACAGCGTAAAGCTGCTGCGGCTGAAGCCGAACGGGCTGTTCAACGTGCTGCGGTCGAAGCTGAAGTGGGGCGAGCGGTAAAGTCGTTCGATACGAGAGCCAATTGGCGTGCGGCATTTGTCCCCAATCGCAATGCGTATAGGGTAACCAACAGAAAGATTCCTACCACAATCAAATTGGGATAAATGACGACCCCTGCGATCCGCGGCTGGTGGCCGGGAATGCCAGCCCACCATGACGATCCAGGCAGGAGAAAGGGGACGAAGAAAAACGGGGTCCAGTAGGAAGCGGAGAGGAACGCCGCGGCTTTGATTGCCAACACCGGCTCGGCTGAACTGCGCCAAAGCATCCAGGTCGCCGTAGCAGCAACTCCAGCGAAGAGGAATAGCAAGACTGCGGAGTGAAATCGGGCATGAGGGTGCCATAGCGGGTTAAGCAGATGATTTGGGCTCCAGTCGAGCAGGAAGGACATAACCGAGCCCCCTGCGAGGACGGCTGTAAGAAGGGTCCTGCTTGTCGTTAGTTGATTCATGATAACCTCCACAGTGAGTGAGTGCTCACTATAAACCACGCCGGCGGATTCAGCAAATGAATGAAAGAGAAGGTCGCTTTGAAAAAGAAAGTCAATCGGAAATTGGAGATCGTGGCCGCCGCAGAGAAGTTACTGCGCGAAAAGGGTCTCGTAGGGGTAACCACGCGGGCGATTGCGGCGGCTGTGCCCTGTTCGGAAGGGGCGATTTACGTTCACTTCAGCGGCCGCGTGGAACTTCTGCTTGCGGTGCTGGAGGCAAGCCTGCCGGAGATGCTGATTCCGCTGAAAGCACTGGAGGGCGTGATTGGAGTCAGGACACCGGAGCAGAACATGATCAAAGCCGTTCAAGGAATGCAGAAGTTTCATGCGCGGGTTGCGCCGATGTTAAGTTCCCTTTTTGCAGAGCCAGAGTTGCTCCAGGGCTTTCGTCAAAGCATGGCGGTGAAAGGTGGGGGGCCGAATGGAGGCATCGCACGAATCGGGAATTATATTGCGGCAGAACAGAAGCTTGGAAGTCTCTCGCAGGGCTTGATCGCCGAAGATGTCGCAGTCACGCTGATGTCGGTTTCATTCTTCCAGGCATTCACGTCGGGACTGTTTGGGAAACACGTGCCGTCATGGAATGCCGCGCGGATGGTTAAGTCATTGTTGCGATGAAGAAGGGCCCTCAGTTATTGCTGCGGCGAGCCAATGTGACCGGGATGCCGTGGCGGGGGCGCAGCGTGATGCTGGGAGTGGGTTCGATGGGCGTCGTGGAATCAACGCGGACCTGGTAGCGCTGCGCAATGGTAGCGAGCACCAGTGCGGCTTCGGTGAACGCGAACGACGCGCCGATGCAGATGCGCGGACCTCCGCCAAAAGGGAAGTAGGAGAAACGCGGCGCGGACTTGGTGCGCTCGTCGAGCCAGCGGTCGGGATGGAAGAGATCGGGCTCGTCATAGAAACGCGGGTCGTGGTGCATCACCCACTGGCTCATGAGGACTGGGGACCCGGCCGGGATAATGTAGCCGCCGATCTCGACCGGCTTGACAGCGGTGCGCACCGTGGCCCACACCGGCGGGTAGAGACGCATGGCTTCTTTGACGACGCGTTCGGTGTAGGGCAGGTTGGCGAGGTCGCGCAGCGTGGGGCTGCGACCGTTGAGGACGTCGCGCAGTTCTGCCCAC
>JALYIG010000431.1 GCA_030775885.1 Acidobacteriota bacterium
TTCGCGATCGACGCTTCCCGGTCGTGGATGTGGAGCGCGGGCTCGTGCTGGCTTCGACGTTCTTCGATCACGCGGGAACGATGCGGACGGTCAAACTGACAGACGGCTCAACCCGCAACATAGGGCCGCCATTCGATTCGCCGTATTCATTCGTGATTTTCGAGCTTTTCAAGGTCCAGGACGGCAAGATCCAACAGGTCGAGGCGGTGTTGGAGGACGTACCCTATAAAACGACCAGTCATTGGAAGACAGCCGACTCCGCAAGCTGAGACCACACGAAGAGGGGGACGAGATGGTGAGTTCCTTACATGACCCGGCTCGCCTCGCCTTGTGCGCGATCGCATTTGTGGGTGTGTCGCTCTCATTTGCGACGCCAGCGGCTACTACCGCTGCAAGTGCCTGCGATCAGACCTGTTTGACTCGGCTGTTGGACATGTACATGGCAGCGATGGTGGCGAAGAAGCCGGATTCTGTGAGATGGGCGCCATCCCTCAAGGCGACACAAAACGCTGCACCGGTCAAACCGGGGGATGGAGTCTGGCAAACCGCATCGCGGCTCGACGATTACCGGGTTTTGGCGGTGGAGCCAGAGGCGGGCCAAGGCGTAGTCCTTTCGTCTATCGACGAAAACGGTATCGCCGAGTTGCAGATGACGCGCTTGCGCGTCGATCCTGGCGGGCGGATCAGCGAATCCGAGAGCCTTTTCGCTCGTAATGGAGAGGGGCAGCGCGTGCACGCACCGCCCGCCGAGGACGTGCGGCCAGATTATCAGGAGGCGCTGCCCGCAACCGACCGCCTGCGCCGTGAAGAGCTGGTAGAAATTGTTGACAAATATTTCGACGCCATCGAGAAAAGCGACGGGACGCTCGTGGCATTCGCGCCGGACGGATACCGCATAGAAAATGGAGTCAGGACCTGCAATGACCCGCACCGCGCGCTCGGCTCGGGCATGGAGCCGTTGTTCGGTCCCGTCGCGAGAATGACGTGTGCGCAGGGTTTGAGCAGTGGAATTTTCAGCTACATCAAATCCATCACACCACGCCGCTATCCGGTTGTCGATCGCGAGCATGGCTTGGTACTAGCCCTCGTCCGCTTCAATCACCCGGGTAACATACTGACGCCCGAAGTGCGTGGGGCGAAAGGAGAGGTGGTGGGCAAAGCCGATATGATGAGGAACGAATGGGCATCGCACCCCACCAGTGCACTGATTGCCGAGCTTTTCAAGGTGAAGAATGGCCGAATCACACGTGTCTTTGCGGTTATCGTCCGGGCGCCGTATCGAGCCCCAACCGGTTGGGATGAGTAGAGGGGCAACAATATGCTGAACCGCAGATCTGTTCGTATGGCGGCGGCTGCCGTCTTCGTCACACTTGCGCCGCTCGCGGTGGCTTGCGCGGAACAGCCGAGTGCTGTGCATGTCACCGATTGTGACCGCGCCTGTCTGCAGGGCTTCGTCGATGACTATATGAAGGCGCTGCTTAATCACGACCCGAAGTCGCTGAGGTGGGCTGAAAATGCGAAGTTCACTGAGAACAACGTGCCGTTGCAGCCCGGAGACGGCCTTTGGGGAACGATAGACAGGCAGGGAGCATACAGGCTGTACTTCTGCGACCCTGAGACCGGGAACGTAGGGTTCTTCGGTACCGTCGAGGAGAACGGCAGCCCTTCCGTGTTTTCGCTCCGAATGAAAATCGTCGGTAAGACGATCGCGGAAGCGGAGACGATTGTCGTGCGGAAAGCCACTAATGGCTTTGCAGAGCCTGAGTCTCTGCGCGACAAGGCAATTCTGAACGAGGATGTCCCGCCACCCGAACAGGAGACCCGCGAGCGGTTGATAACTTCCGCGAATTCCTACTTTGAGACGCTCCAACAAAACAATGGTCTGCTCTACGCGCAGTTCGATCCAACATGCAACCGCATCGAGGACGGCGTGCAGACTACGAACAACCCGAACCGGCCCGACAAAACCGGACTGGGCATCATGAAGCTGAGTTGTGCCGAAGCGTTCAAGACGGGATACTTCCGTTACGTCACCCGTATACGGGACCGACGCTTCCTCGTGGTCGATCAGGGAAAAGGACTCGTGTTTGCCAGCGCCTTTTTCGATCACAGCGGCGCCTTGAAGAAAGAGACGCTCTCCGACGGCCGCGAGGTGACTCCGCAGTTCACAGTTCCCTGGACGTGGCTCATCGGGGAGCTGTTCAGGGTCAAGAATGGGAAGATCGTGCAAATTGAAGCGCTGGTTCTGAAGGTGCCCTACAACACCGTATCCTTCTGGCAGTGAGCAGCTCATACCGGCGCCGTTACCGGGGAGAGACATAAAATGAATCGTTTGGCATCAGGCCGTGTCACCGCGGCGCTGGTGGTTCTGGCAGTGGCCGGCGGCCTGGCGTCTGGGATTGCCTGCAGCGCAGGCAGCGAGCCTATGTCCGTCGCGCCGATGGTCGCCAACTCTTCCGATTGCAACCGACGTTGCCTGCTGGGACTGCTGACCGAGTTTACCGAAGCGCTCACGGACAACGACGTGTCAAAATTGCCCCTCGCGCCTGATGTGCGCGCAACTTCCAATGGCGTCCCGAAGAAGGTTGGACAGGGTGAGGTGTGGGGTTCTGCCGCGCGGCTTCCGTTCCGCCGTGCGTTCGTCGATCCACTTTCGGGTTCGGCGGTCTTCTACAGCACCGTCACGAACACACCGACGCGTGATGGGGCGCGGTGGTGGTTCTACATGGTGCGGCTTGCGGTCGTTGGCCATAAGATCACCGAGGTAGAGGAGATATCGTACGATGGGAGCCTGGGGGGCACGCCGGCTTCGACGTTGAGTCTGCCCGATCGCGTGTTCGATACGTATCTGCCACAGAGTGAGCGCATCTCTCGCGAACAGCTGATGGAAGTCGCGAATCGGTATTTTGACGCGGTATCGCACTCGGTGGATTATCACTCCGTGCCCTGGCACCCCGAATGCCAGCGGATTGAGCTCGGTGTGTTCACTGTGAACGCCGTGATGAATCCGGGCAGTTGCGGCGGAGAGTTCAAGAATCCGGCTATCAAGTGGAACGTGAAAAACCGCCGCTTCTACATTGCCGATCCGGAGCGGGGCGTGGTGCTGGCCATTGGCAACTTCACGACGCCGCCGGACTATCCACATAACAATGGTTCGGTCGTCTTTGAGGTGTTCAAAGTGCAGGATGGCATGATCCGACAAATTGAAGCTTTTTTCCGCGGCAATGGCCAGCCGCATTCCGGCTGGGGTACGGGGCCCTGATGCAGTCCGTATCCGGGTCGGAAAGCGCCGGTTCTACGGGGCGGCCGGCGGCTCGCTACCAGGTTCTGATGGTCGCGCTGTTAAGCGTGAACTTCGGGATCTTGTTCTTCGACCGCAACGCCCTGAACTTCCTTATGCCTTTCGTGCTACCCGACCTCCATCTCAGCAATACGCAGGTGGGTCTGACTGCCTCCGCATTGTCGTTCTCCTGGGCGATCTCCGGATTCCTTGTCGGTGCGGCGTCCGACCGCTCCGGCCGCCGTAAGACCTACCTCGTCGCGGCTACCTTCGCTTTTTCGATCTGTTCGCTCTTGTCGGGGCTCGCGACCAGCTTCACCATGTTGCTGGCTTCTCGCCTCCTCATGGGCGTCGCGGAGGGTGGAGTTCTGCCTATCTCGCAATCGATGACGGCAGCTTCGGTCTCTCCCGAGCGCCGCGGGCTGGCAATGGGGGTGATGCAGAACTTCGGGTCCAACCTTTTAGGCTCCTTTTTCGCGCCTGTTCTGCTGGTCTCGTTTGCGGCTGCGTTTGGCTGGCATCACGCCTTTTTCCTCGCTGCGGCCCCGGGTCTCCTGTCCGGACTCCTGCTGTCGTGGTTTATCCGGGAACCCCCGGCTATTGCGACGCAGGCCGCCAGCGGGACTGTTCATAACACCGGCCTGGGCGAGATCTTTGCCCATCGCAACATCATCCTCTGTGCAGTAATTGCCGTGCTGCTGGTGTCGTATCTCGTAGTGTGTTGGGCCTTCATGCCGTTGTTCCTGACACAGGTGCGTGGCTTCAGTCCCCATACCATGAAATGGCTCATGGGCACGCTTGGCATCTCATCGGCGCTTGGCAGTTTCGTGGTTCCCGGGTTATCCGACGCGACGGGCCGCAAGCCGGTCATGGTTCTCGTACCCCTGCTTGGCGTCATACTGCCGCTAGGGGCGATGTACTACACTGGATCCGCTTGGATACTGGCGATCATCTTTTTCTTCGGGTGGGCGCTGAACGGAGTTTTCCCACTGTTCATGGGCACTATCCCTTCAGAAGCGGTCAGCGCTCGGCACGTCGCGACGGCACTCGGGCTCGTAATGGGCACAGGTGAAGTGCTAGGCGGAACCTTGTCGCCCACGATAGCGGGCTGGGCAGCGGACCTGACAGGGCTCTCCGCGCCGCTTTGGATCATGCTGGTGCTCTGTATCGCAGCGGGGCTTTTGGCGATGGGACTGACGGAAACAGCCCCCCGCAAGCTCTCCCGACTTGCCGCAAGCGTGCGAGAAGGCGCGTGAAGGCGGCCGTATTCCGGGCATTGTGCCAACCGCTTGTCATCGAGGATGTACCGGAACCGTGTCCGGCACCTGACGAGCTGGTCATCCGTGTTGGACGTTGTGGAATATGTGGTAGCGATCTGCATATGACGCAAGAGCCTGCATTCGGGATCTCACCTGGTTCGATCCTGGGGCACGAGTTTGCCGGCGAGATTGTTGACTCAGGCAGGAACGCTGAAGGGTTCAAACGGGGTGACCTCGTCGCCGTCTCTCCGCTGCGTGGTTGCGGCAAGTGTGCGACGTGTCGGAGTGGGGACCCCGCGTGGTGCGAGCACATGATGCTTCAGGGTGGCGGATATGCCGAATATGCACTAGTCACTGCCCGGCAGTGTCTGAAACTTCCGGCCTCGACGTCAATCGCGGACGGCGCGCTGGTTGAGCCGCTGGCCGTGGCACTACACGCAGTTGCCCTTTCAGGGTTAACCGCCGGCGCGCGCGTGTTGGTGCTTGGTGCCGGTCCCATCGGTCTGGCTGTTGCATTCTGGGCCAGACAGCGCGGTGCGACTCGCGTCGCCGTCGCGGATCTTACAACGCTGCAGGAGGATCTCGCTCATCGGTTGGGTGCGACCTCGTTCGTGAAAGCAGAAAGTGATGTATTGTTAAAGGTCCACTCCGCACTGGGTGGCCCCCCCGACATTGTGTTCGAATGCGTGGGTAAGCCGGGAATACTCGCCCAGGCTCTCGAACACGTGCGCGTTCGTGGCAGCATCGTGATGCTCGGGTTATGCACCTCCGCCGACAGTTTTGTACCATTCCGGGCGGTGTCGAAGGAAGTGCGGTTCATCACCTCCGCTTTCTTCAACATGCAGGAGTATCAAGTTGCTCTGGACAAGCTGGACGGTGGACAGGCGCAGCCTCGGGCGCTGGTCACGGATACCGTGTCATTGTCCAACATGCCGGTGACATTCGAGGCACTTCGGCAGCGGTCCTCACAATGCAAAGTGTTGGTCAGCCCGGACTGAGATCAATCAGTCTCGATTGTGCCCAGTGTGTCCCCGAGCCGGATGATGGTCTCCGGATGCGCGATAATTGTCAGCCGCCCCGTAGCGGGTGAGCGTATTTCGAGCTGGGCCTTCTCGACGGTCACTTCCAAAAGGATGTCATCCTTCTTAACGTGGGCGCCGTCGGCGTAGATCCAAACCAGCACGACGCCCTCCAGTGACTCATCCCCCCAGAGATCCGTCGGTACGTTTATGGCGACGGTATTCAACGCAGTAATGACCTCGCGGCTGAGGCGATCTTGTCCGGTAGCGGAAGGCAGTAATCTTCCATAGGACGCGAGAAGGGTACGGGGACGTCTGGGTACGCAACGCGGACGGCGCGCTTCCTGAGGACGCTCGGGTCCCTCTCTGCTATGACTGCGAGTACTTCGGCAGTGACGCCGCAGTTCATGTAGTCCTCATCAGCGACCACGAGATGGCCTGTCTTCGCGACCGAATTGAAGATCGACTCCCGGTCCATTGGGACAATGGAGCGAAGGTCGAGCACTTCAGCGGAAATTCCCTCCTTTTCGAGCGCGGCCGCCGCTGTGAGGGCATGGTGGACAGTGATTCCGTAGCCTACGAGTGTGACGTCTGTTC
>JALYIG010000432.1 GCA_030775885.1 Acidobacteriota bacterium
AGCGCCTTCGCGGATGAGGCAAGATGCCGAAGATCCCTCCCGCTCATTCCCTGGGTGAGAGATGCGAGTTCGACATGCAATTGTCCCTCAATACCAATTGCGTTCAGCTCCTGTTGAAGAATTTGGATGCGAGAATGTGCGTCGGGAAGCGGGATCTCCATTTCCCATCCGAATCGCGACAGGATTGCATCGTCCAGCCGATCTGGGCGATTGGTAGCTCCAATGACCATGATCCCGGGTGTCTGCTCGATGCCGTCCCATTCAGGCAGAAATGATCCCACGATGTCTGCGGCAATGACATCGGTCTCCGCCGCCCCACGTTGCCCGAAGACCCCATCACACTCGTCTACAAAGATGATCGCGGGCCGATGGCTTCTCGCGTGATCCCATATCGCCCGCACTCGCTTCACACTTGCGCCGAGATGCTCTTCTTTGATGTCAGCCAAAGATAGCTTCTGAAAATCGCAACTCAGAGTGTCCGCGATCGTACGGCCGATCAGACTCTTGCCATTTCCAGAGGGACCCTTCAGCAACAAACCGCGAGGGGCGCCTCGATCGCTCTGCTCGAACAACGCCATGCGGCGGAGAATCTCGAGCTTCCGGTCGTCGGGTATCTGGACCCTTTCCCAGGCTAGTGCTGATTGATCGATCCGGGCGAGATCGGTGATTGCCCGTGTCAACTCTGATCGATTGTTCCAGCTCTCCCAGAGCGGGGCAAATGATCGTTCGGCATCCCGCAAATCCGCAGCAAATCCTGCCAGAGTTTCCGAGAATGTTTGCGGTAGGAGATCGCCGGAGTTCCAGGTGGTACCGTCTTTCATGAATTCAAAAACGTTGGATTTTACGTAGTTGCCAGATGGGACCACTGTGAACAGGCAGGTCGTTCCCAGAAAAACCCCGACATACGCTCTGCCTAGTTCAAAATATTCTTGGCCGACGTTGAAGGGAGATTCACGTAATCGGTAGGTCGTTTGACCTTGAGTGGCGCAAACAAATCTTAGCGGCGCCGTTTGAAACGGTATGCTCAGTTCGACCCTTATCTCACTGGTGAGTGACCGGATCGCTTCGCGAGCCACGCTTCGTTCCCAAGAACTTGCGAGGGGATCGACTAGGGCCCTGAGAGAGTTTCTGAGGAAAACGCTGAGAAAGCTCGTGCGATGTGCGCAGAACGCTTGCCACTTTGAGTCAGCTTCGCGTTCCTCTGCCAAGGGTTTCAGCCGTTCGATGCTTTCTTCGCAAGCGGCTTTGCGAGTTTGCCAGTACTGTTCGAGTGCAGCGGTCAATGGGCCCAACTCCGCGACGACACACTCATTGTAAGACGGATCGATTTCGAGATCAGGGATTGAGATCGTGGCGAGATTGCTCATGGAATGCCCTCTTGCGGCCTGTACCACTTGAGTTTCGGGCCAACCTGATGGTGGCAGTTAGGCGGCTCGTGGGAGTTCAAAGAGGAAATCTGGCGCGAAGCAGGCCGAAGGGGCCGGCCCGGATTCAGGTCCGGTCGGCGGCCCGTCGATCAGCGTCGCTAACCTCGAAATATCACTACTCCCACAAGATCCACAACGGCTGTTCGTAGAATTCGAAACCTTGTTGCAGTTTTCGCAGTAAATGGCCGTTTCTACGGGAATACTCACGAAGTTTGGCTCCGTTTGGAGCATCTTCACGTTGCGCATAGTTCCTCCGTGAAAGGGTGAGGACGGCAAGCTGCCGCCCCCGCCCTGGGATGATTGCCTGACTAAGCTACGTGCTGCTCGGAAGCAGCTTCGAGAGTGTCCACCAGACACTTCAGGATGTCGAGACTCGGAACTGACGTGAGCGAGGGCAATTTCAGCGAGTCCATGATTGCGACGAACTGCCTCTCGTCGACGTTGCTAGCCAAGAGGTGGGCCCGTTCAAGGCCTCTCTCGGCAGCGCGTAACCACTGGAGAACATTCTTCTGGCGATCCGCGTTTGGGATGTTTCTTGCAGTGCGGCTGTGACCAGCTCGTTCCAATATCTCCATGTAGATTGGTTCGCCTAACGGACGTCGAAGGCTCTCGATGTCGGATGTGAGCCTATGGTCGGTTGGCCCTTTGATGTCCCTATTCCCGGAACCCGGCGGGGGTGTCGGAGTCCAGCCGGGTGGAAGCGCCCACTCTGGAAGGGTTGGAACGCTGATCGGCCGGCGCTTTCGATCAAGGTTTACCCAAACTTCTTGGAACCGATACAAATATCGCCCAAGCCCGAAGTAGCTGCACGCCCGTTTGAAGGCCTGCGCATCCGCAGAGGTGGCCGCGTTCTCTTCATCCGCCCATTCCTCACCCGCACCCGTATGAGAGCCGAGATAGTGGATCGTCACGGCAACCGCTGATAAAACCTTTGCTGTGACGATCACCTTGTCGTCCTTTTGCCTGCAGAGGCTCGGTATGTGAGAGACGACACATTCCCGGCTCCATCCTGCGGAAGTAAAAAGTTGATTGAGGCGGTCCGTATACGCACGGGGATCGGCGAAAGGAAGGATGGCACCGCGTCGCCCGCGCTGGCCGGTCTTTACAACCCGCCATTTGATCTCATTTGGATCAAATGGCACCTCAAGCTGGGCTATCAGCTTGCGCTGCTGTTCGTCGGTGAGTTTCTTTCTCGGTGCCATCATGTGCTCCATTGGGTGATCACAAGGATCGCTGAGTGCTGTGCTTACAAAACGAAAAGGCGCCTCAAAGGCGCTCGGGAACTAGCTGGGGATTGAAGGTCTCGAAAGCTGAAGACTTGATAACGAACGTTGGGTCCGCCAGGGCACGGGGCGAGAGGAAGAGGTCTAGTAGGGGACTTGCTGCTCAGTAATCTCTGGCAACCCTACAAAATAAGCATCGGGTTCGGAAGCGCGATCACTCTCATTCCATGATGTTGCATACGACAGAAGCGTGAGTTGATGGACTATGACTTCTGTTCGATACTTGACACCGCCCGTGGTCTGATCGCCCCATGACCTGGTGGAGAGTTCCCCTTCGACCAAAATTCTCGATCCCTTCCGGACATAGTCGCGGAAGACTTCAACGTGGCGACCGTGGCCAACGAGGTTGTGCCATTCCGTTTTCTCGTACCGGTCACCGCGGTTGTCTGTCATTGGTTTCGTGGTGGCCAGTCGGACGTTGACTAAGGTTCCTGAGTTGAGGGCATGGACCTCGGGATCCTTGCCGACGTGGCCCAGAAGAAAGACCTTGTTAAGACACTTTCCCATAATTCCTCCTGTATTGATTGTTTGCAGCAGCTACTTGCCTGCGCTGTGAACTACAACACGATTTCCGACACGTCCGATTTGGTCAGATGCGACCTCCTGAAAGACAGACTCTGGAACGTGGAGTCCGAGCCGTTCCAGTATGGCGCGGTAGTAATCCACGTCCTGCTGAAGTGTTCCCGCTTCATCATCGTCAAGGTTGGAGTAGATGAGGTCGTCCTCCTGAGACATAACGGTGCAGAAGACGAAATCTAACGGCCGGTCGTAGCCCATCGTGACAGTCACGGTGTCACCCTTGGCGTTCCTCATTTCTACGATGTGTTGCGACATGATCACTCCTCTTACCCGGCTTGCGGGTTGTTGTGGTTCGACACACAATCGAATTGGCCTCGCTGAAATCGAGCCAACCAAGCCTCGCAACGGATCCCGCCTGAGCGGACATAGTCATAGTTCCGAGGGCAACGTCTGAGGGGGACCTGCGATATGAGAGTGTTTGCAGCCCAAGCATGCGAGTGCCCCGGTCACCTTTCGGATCGCTTCATCGAACTTCTCTGGAAAGCGTCGCACCTCGCCTCCAGAGCTATAAAAGAGTGGCGTGACTGACCCGCGCAGCGAGGCGTTTTCGTTCTTCCAGAGTTCGACAGCCAGAGTCCCCTGGCGACCGTGGAACAGCAACTGTGAAGTTAGAGTCGGACGGCGGCGCTCTTCTGAACCGGATAGTGCGTGTTTCGAAATGGCTAATTCGTAGGTTCGGCCGACGCGAAGCATTTCAATCCTCACAAGTTGAGGTGCAATAACGATGGCGTGGCGACCATTCCCGGATAGAGAATCGAGTGGTTGGAGCCAGGGCAACGGCCTGCCATCAATAGCTACGTAAGCACTGTAGCGAGCCATGTCCGAAACTGCGCCCCCGGATTCAGTTCCGCGGAGGACGTAACGCTTCGCCAAATGCTGGTGCTCGATTGAGACGGAAGGTTGACAGTAGATCCTTCTCTTTTCGAGTGCTCTGAGAATAGGGCTCGGGATAGCAAGTCCGAACCTTGCGTATCGGAGTGAATT
>JALYIG010000433.1 GCA_030775885.1 Acidobacteriota bacterium
GTCGTAAGGACTCACGGATCTTTTGGCAGTTCTCTCTTGGCTGGCGTAGCGCCTGGCGCAGCGCATGTCGAATAGACGGCTGATCGTGCATTCGGCTTGAGACTCGGCGCACCGAAGCGGTCGGTATCGTCACAACAGGAAGGTGGGCGAGTGTCCGCCGCTTTACTCCACGCCATTTTTCATTCGAGGGCTTAGGAGCCGGTCCCTGCGAATACCACTCCGATCGTGCGCAGGATAATCGCCAAGTCCAGCAAGATGCTCCAGTTCTCGATATAGGTGACGTCGAGCGAAATGTAACTTTCAAATGAGGGGTCCTGACGCCCCACCACCTGCCACAATCCGGTAATACCTGGGGTTACGTCGAGCCGGCGCAGGTGGTCGATCTTGTACTCGCTCACTTCTTTTGCAATTGGGGGACGTGGGCCAACAATGCTCATATGGCCACGCAGCACATTGAAGAGCTGAGGCAACTCATCCAATGAGTATTTACGCAGGAAGCGTCCCAGACTGGTAATGCGCGGATCGTTGGTCACTTTGAAGAGCACTCCGTCGCGCTCGTTCAAATGCATCATCTGCTCGCGCAACTTGTCCGCGTTGGGGACCATCGTGCGAAATTTGATGCAGGGGAACACTCGTCCCTTCTTGCCAATTCGCTCAGAGGAGTAGAAAACGGGTCCGGGCGAATCCAGCTTGATCGCAATTGCGATGGCCAGCAGCACCGGCGAGAAGACCACAACCGACATGCCAGCCAGTGCCACATCCAGCAGCCGCTTCAAGAGCAGACCGAACTCGGGCACCCGGCCGCAGTGCAGAGGGATCGTCGGAAACTGGCCCACATACTCGACTGGACTGTTCCAGGCGATCTCATCATAGATCTCGGGAACTACCCGCAGGTCGACTCCATGCTCGCGCGCCTGCTCCAGCACCTGCTTGATAGTGTCGCGGTCCCCCGGGCGAGTGAAAAATATCTCATCCACGAAATGCCTGCGCGCGTGTTGAAACAGGGTGTCGATTGTGCCTACCACATCGCGGCGTTCCGGCTCGGAGATAGCACTCTCTCCAGGAAATTCGATGAAGCCTTTGAAGGTGTATCCCAGATGCCGAATGTTGTCCAGTTGCCGCCGCAAAGCCTGCGCCTCTGAGCCGGTACCCACAATCAGCACGTCGCGCGTTCCGATGCCTCGGTCGAAAAGATGATGCAGCCGTATCCGGTAGAAAAGCCGACGCAGACTGAGCGAAATCGTGACCAGGCCCACCGTGATCAGAACCAGCCTGCGCGGAATGTCCTGCGCGTGGATCACATAAAGCATCCCGGTAAGCAACAGGCCCGAGCTAAAGCAAGCCCGCACGCTGGCCGCCTGCTCGTGCAACAGGCTGGCGAAGCGTCTCGGAGTGTAGAGATTCAACCGCTTGCTCGTAATCAGAAGCGCGAATATGAAGCCGCTCAGCAGGGCCAACAAAGCTCCCGGCGAACGCCCGCGGATCAGCGTGCCGTGAGCGATATCTCCGGCGACCGCTCCCGTGTGACGCTCGTATGCGAGGGCAAGCATGGCGGAGACCAGCACAGTGATCACATCCGCGACCACCCAGGTCTTGACCGTTCGCTGCCAGCTTCGCGAAGCATTGGATGGAACTGGTTCGACGCCGTCCTGAATCGTTGCGACGGAGCTATAGATGTTTTGCCAGAAATCCGATAACGTCATGCCGCTCTCCCTACACCCAATAGTTGGCCAGTAACGCAGCTAAAAGCAGTTGCGAATAACTTTCCTAAGAATCGCCTAGTGTTGAGCCATGTGGGGAGACTAATGACTATCTGAAAACCGTTCTAGAAATTTCCTGACATCTTTCCCCGGACGGCGATCCGCCCGGGTGTTGATGCCTGCCGATTTGAAGTATGCGGGTCGAGGTCACCCCACATTTGCAACTTGCTCTTCTGAAGAGGTTGAGGCCTGACTCGCGTCTTCCTTACGGTAGGCGCCACCGACAAAAAACGGTGTGAGCTTCGGCTTGTGGCGAAGATTCGTGGCGTCGATTCGGGCCTCGAATTCTCGAACGTCTTTCTTGACCGAGCTGTTAGCGCGACTCAGGCTGACTTCGCTAATGATTGCGGCGACCCCGGGAACGTCTATTCGCTCCAGCACTCGCGCTGCACGGAGAATCCGGTCCTTGGTCGTCTTTGAGGCGGTTGCAACAAGTATGGTGACGTCGGCGCAGCGTGCGAGATATTCGGTCTCCGCAGAGCACAATAAGGGAGCGGTATTAATGAGTGCGATCTCGTACTCGTTGGTCAGCTTCTGAAACGCATCGCTGACGAAGCTGGGTAGCGGAGCAACCCGCGTGGGAAGAGGGTGTGCGGACACGGCGGACGTCTGTGGATTAGGCCGCATCATCGATTGCTGCGTCGAAGAGCCTGAAAGATTAGAGGACGCGATGTTGCCGTCGCCCGGCTTGACGCTGGCGTAGGCCACGGGGCTGTCGTTTCCCGAAGCATCGATGGTGATCACTTTGCGACCGAGTCCCGCGAGGGCGTGGGCAAGGTTCTCCATGATAGGGGTTGTCTGTCCACTCTCGTCGGTTGCGGTTAGAAGAAAGGTTCGCGTGCCGGCTATGCGGGTTGAGTGGTCGATTGCCGCAGCCAGACGCAGGACTCCCTCGTCGAAGACATACTGTGTGACTTCCTTGTCGGCGAAAAGGGAACCGATGGGCGAGAAGCCGAGCAAACCCTCCATATCCTCCCTCGTATAGACGTGGGGATCGAGATAATCCATGAGCATTGCGGCCGAGACCCCAATCAGGAGGATGAGGGGAAGCAGGAACGGAGCGAAGGACTTTACCTTGCTTAGTTCGGGTGCCAAGGGCGTCATAGCAGCAGAGAAGAGGTGTGCAACACCGGGCGAATTGCTCTCCAGTTCCAATTCCTCGATGCGGTCGTCCACCTGGGTATATTGTGCCTGAAGGCGATCGATTGCAGCTTTCAACTCGTCGGCACGCTGAAACCTCGGGGCAGCAGAGTTGGCCGCAACTAAATTCTTTTCCAGTTCATGTTGTAATTGCGCCTCGACCAATTCGGTACGAAGTAAGTTGGAGTGAGTTCTGTCTTCCAGTTGACTGGCTGCGTTGTGGCGCAGGTCCCCCTCCACCTTCTTCAGGCCACTATCGATCTGGGCGATGTCCGCTTCAGACTGTTTGCGCAGGGGGTTGTTCTCGGTCAGGCCTGCGACCTGCGCCATCAGAGCGCTACGCCGCTGGCCCAGGGAGGTCTTCACCGCCGTGAGCTGGGGGTCGCTGGCGATAGCTGCGTCGGCTTCGGCGTCTAATGCCCATCCGGGGTTTGATGGATCGCTGAACGTCAACGCGCGAAGTTTAGCCTCAGCTTCGATCCGCTGCTGATGCGCGGTCGCCAGGTCGCCACGGACTCGGTTCAGCTGATCGTCGAATGGATTGGAGGTGGCGCCGGTAGCCAAAGCGGCAACGCCGAGCTTGTGCGTAATCTCAGCCTGCTCCAGAAGAGTCTGATCGAGGTTCTTCTCCAAGTCGCTGCGCGCTGCACGCAAGGTGGCCAGGCGCTCGTCCCGTCCGTAGAATTCCTCCTGCTTGGCCTTATTGAGGTAGGACTGGGCGACTGCATTGACGATCTCCGCGAGGTGCTCCGGATTCTGAGCCATCATGGTGATGGATATTTGATACGTTTGTTCAAGCCTGGCTACCGTGAGCTCCTGCTGGAGCCGCGCCACGGCGGCTGGCTCGGATTCACCGGAACGCTGCCAAACCCCAGAAGGCAGGCTGCGGATAGCGTCGGCGATAACGTCGTATCGAGTGATGGTATGCACCTGCTGCTGCATGTAGGAGTCGTAGGGGTAGGTAGTCTCCGGATCCTCATTCTTCAGCGTTTTTGGAAAATTGGGCGACACATAGATGACACTCGACGTCGCGTAGGAGGGCTTGTAATGGAGCAGACCCAGTGCGCCGAGGCCAAGCAATACAAGCGAGACGAGGACAAAGGTAAGCCAATGAAAACGAATGCTTCTCGTCACAAGAACCCAAAAAGAGACGACGTTTGAGCTTGACCCAGGCGGCGGACGCAGAGGTAGCGTCGGAGCCGTGGGAGATGTCGCGGGTTCGGAATTTCGCCAGTTATTTGGGTTAATCTGAGTAAACTGCATCATTTACCTCTCCTTGATAGGCCTTACCCTCGCCAGGAAAACTTCCTCCTTAGGGAGGACTAGTGGGCAACAAGCGCGGCCAACGAGATCATGGTCAACGCCGGACTTAGTTTGGTTAGTACATATCCGAATTTGTTAAATCCACTCCTGGGAATCGAAATGACATCGCCGGCTCGAAGAGTGACTTCACTTCCTCCTCCAGGCGTCATCAGCTGCTTGTAGGAAATGTTCAATTCTCGGTTGCTTGCGGTCTGAATAATGTGGACGGTAGGATTGTCTCCAGCTTCGTCCTTGAGGCCGCCGGCTTGGGTCAAAGCCATTTTGAGATCGAAGCCGGGAGTGATCGCGACCGGGCCGGGCTTGCCTACCTGGCCGAGAACCGAAACGAACTGCTGACGATCGATCGGGATGAAAATCTTATCTCCGCGGCGCAACCTGATATCCGACAACGGGCTGCTGCTTCTGAGAAGGTCGTCCAACTGCACCTGCAGCACGGTATCGCTTCCGCGATAGATCGTGCAGCGTTCGGGGAGTCCATCTGTCGACGAAGGATTTGTCAGCAGGCCGCCACGACCGATCGCGTCCAGCAAAGTGGGCGTCGTGCCTTCATAGGGCAAGATTCCGGGGTGCTGAATGTTGCCGAAGATCATGACGGAGTTGGAGCCGTACTTTTCGACTCCAATCGTGACGGCGGGTTCGGTGTAGTAGGCAGCGAGCGTGTCGCGTACGACTTTGGCTGCGGCTTCGCGGGAAAGATCCGACACCTTGACAGAACCGGCCACATCGATAGTGATCAAACCGTCCGGGCCAACGATATAGTCGCGGGAGAGCTCGGGATGGCCGGCGACGTAGAGCTTGATTGTGTCTCCCGCGCCCAGCTCATAGGCCTCTCCGATAGCAGGTTCGGATTGCTCCAAGGCTCTGAGGGGGTTGATCTTCAACTGAGGTATGGTTGACGGATTGCCCGTAGTCGAATCGACAGTTGCGGCCTGAGGTCTGTCCGCGGGGGCCGAGAACTGCTGCGCATTCGATACTCCCACCAAAAAGCCGAATAGCAGGGCTGTGCAGACCGGGATATTAGTGGCTGTCTTCATAGGTAAATCTCCTCCATTGCAAAGTCGGTCCGCAGTTGAAACTCTGCTACCACTCGTACTTGCGTGCGGACCGAGACCCGACGCAACAAACGCTTTCAAAGGCTATCCGGGCCGACTCGGCTGGCCACCGGCGCGCCACGATCAGTTCTAATCCACGCAGCTCGTTTTCTCGACGTTTTCAGAAGCTTTGGGAGCAAACTCAATTTCCACAGAATGTAAAACGGCGCCGTAGTCAGAAGTCTCAACGTGGCAAAAAAGTCGGGGCCGGCCCAGGCCGCCGCAATCACATGAGCAACGATCACGCAGAACGCGGCTAAAACGTAGATATGGACCCAGTGGAGCGGGATAAGAGACGCCGCTAACAAGACCGCAACGCCGAAAGCCATCGGCAGGCCGGCCAAATCCAGCGCCGGTTCGATCAATCTGAACTTTCCCTTCGCGATACGTCCGAGGAGCGACGGCAGGTACTTCCTTGCCACCCAGAGGCGACCGCCCTGCCAGCGCGATTGCTGGCTCTCCTCTCCTGAAGATGAGACCGGAAGGGAGGAAGAAACGACCGCGCTTTCGACGAAACGAACGCTCTCGTCGGCCATCACAGTGTGAATGTGATATTCCAGATCCTCGACTACCGAGAATGCCTCGTAGGGAACTTTGTTCAGCAAACTGGCGGACAGCGCGAATCCGTTGCCTGAGATTCCAGCGGAGAGGCCGAGTCGATCCCTGCCGGCGGATCGGATATAGCTGAACCCACGGAAGGCGAGCGAGGCGAGACGGCTGCGCGCGGACTGATCGGCACTGAGCATCTCATAACGACACTGTACCGCTGCGGCGCCTTGGCTCAGGCTCTGGAGAACCTGGTGGATCAGATTGGGGGAAACGACGGAATCAGCATCGACGACCAGCACGGCTTCTGCCCCCCCTTCGAGGGCGCGGTTGAACCCATGGCGGAGAGCTTGCCCCTTACCTCTGGCGCCGATGTCGTTATAGACCAGCAGCTCCGCTCCCGCCTGCACAGCTCGCTCGCCGGTTGCGTCACTACAGTTATGGGCGACCACTAGAATCCTCGCCGCACCTTGGGCGGAGTCGAGCAGGCTCTTGACGCAGCTCTGGATAAATCCTTCCTCATTGTGCGCGGGAACCACGACCGTGAGACGCGGGAACGGGCCGACGGCGCGCAACCGCCTTTCCGGCATAAACAAGAAGACAACAGTAACCGCGAACAACTCCAGGATGAGCGGCAACGTGATAGCCGTCAAAAGTGTCCCGATTAAGACCAGGAACGTCGGCATGAATGGATCCCCTCTATAAGTCTTTGTTCCAAGGCATCAGCGGTCTATGTTTCCAATACATCAGCAGTCTATGTTTCCAATACATCAGCAGTCTTTTGTTTCCAAACATCAGCTAGCCATTCCAAATTCCACTCCGTGCGCTATGAAAAGCCGGCAGAGGCTCTTGCCTGCAGCCCGAAACCTACCCACCGACGGTGCCCGACCGGAGTATTAAGCTCCACGAATTCGCCTGCTCCAGCCACCGCCACCCTGCGACAAATGTCGAATAGCATCACCAGCTTCACTTGAACTCTGGTCGAGGCCGCGGGGTCATCCATCCAAGTGTCCGTCGAAACCCTGAAATTTCTCTCTTGCGCGCGCACGCCCCGATTTACGGCATCCTCGACGCTGGACACGAGTTTGAAACAACTATCCAGTTTTGCTCCCTGAAGCACCCGAATCTGGTGCGGACGAAGTCCAGCGAGATACATGTACTGAAAGGGCGACAACTGGGAGTGCAAGCGAATCAGTTCGCCCAGCGCATCAATGCCCAGAAAGGTTGCCGGTGAAAGATTCACCACAATGTTCATGCCTGTCTGCACAGCGCTGCCGGCAATTGCAACAAAGTCCCTAAGCGAGTCGCTGTAGAGGTTGCCATGAACGGAGATCACGATCGCCTCCTCAGCCGACTGAGCAAACACTTCGGATCCTGCTTTGCGCCGGGACTGCAAGGCGTGAGGCACAAACTGCCGCGGCACGTGCCTGGCAAGAGTCGCCGCATCGGACACGTAGCGCTTGCTGAGACGCAACGGCTCCTGTAAGCAACGGTAAAACCATTCGAGCCCGACTCCGCGCATCCACTTCGGTGCACGCGGGATCGCTCCAGCAATGAAATCCAATGTGCCCCCGATGCCGATGCAGGCGGGGACGGCAAGTCTGTCGCGGTGCATGGCAATCCACTTCTCCTGCTTGGGGTTGCCAAAAGCCACCAGAAGAATGTCCGGTCGCGCAGCATCGATTCTGCGCAGGATCTGCTCATGGTCCATCTGCTCGATCGGCATATTCGGCGGGGAGTAGCGGCCGCATATCTCCAGGTCCGGATATTTCCTAAGCAAGTTCTCCGCAGCTTTTCGTGACACCAGTTCCTTGGCGCCCAGCAGGAAAACACTGTAGCCTCGGCGAACGGCCAACTCGGCGAGCCTTGGCACCATGTCCACGCCACAGACTCGATCGCGAAGAGGGCAGTTGAGCAGCCTCGATATCCAGAGCAAAGGCATGCCGTCGGGGACGACTAAATCGCACCCAAAGAGGATTTGCTGCATCTCGGGATCTGAGATTGCGTTCCTCAAGAAATCGGCGTTGGCGGTCGCAAACTGGTGAAAGCCACCTCGGCGGATGCTGGCATCGATATAGTCGATGGCCTCATCCATGGTCACGTTTGAGATGGGTACCCCCAGAAGGGCTACGGTTTCTACCAAATTTCCATTCGGCATTGCGCTGCCCTCGCTGAGTTGGAATCTGAAGAAGAGACCCTTGAAAGCGCCTCCCGTTCGAAATCAAGTTGCCATTTGCAGATATAACGAGTGGTTCGAAAGCGAGATCATGCATTGCCAATCCAAATGGAATCAACGGCAAAGCTATGCAGTGTGCAAATTCTGTCTGTAATTTCTTGCATTTGCCGTTGGTAAGACTCTTCATCTTTGGCGGGGCCCGTAACACTCTGGATCATTCATCCAGTAAAAACAACATCGATGGATCTAGGAACTGATAATTCCAAGCTGCTTCAGTCGATCATTACCTGACGCGTCAGGTGATCGTCGTCGAACATTCCCTGTACTCCAAAACATCCAGACTCCTCCACAACCCGAGTCACTTTTCCAATGCACTGAACACGCAACTCCACTCCGCTATCGGGAGAAGGAATCAGAACCTCGATTCGAACGTCCGATCCGATTGGAGGGCATCTACTGCTGAAGATCAACGCTCCGTCGAGAGCGACGTCGCAGGTGAACCCCCCCTCCATCTGTTCTTTTCCGTCATTCCAGTGGAAGAGGACAGGGAGGCGTAACTTGTACCGAACTTCGGTTCTACGCTCTGGAATCATCTTGATATTCACCGGCTCGCACGTGATTTCGGTACTCATATGAGAGGAGAGTACGTCCCGTCCTTGTAGATCACAAGCCGCCGAATGTTTGAAAATCACGTGAGAAGCTGGGATATCCTCATAGCCCTTTCTTCTCTATTCCGCTGCATCTGAGTCTTGCCAAGGGCTCGCAATCGGAGTGAGCGTCTCATCGCTCAATAGAGAAGAAGGTGTGCATGCAAAATCTTTCCTATTGCATATTTCGCGTGACGGGGTAGAGTAGAAGGACTCCCCAAAAGTGATCGTTTGGCTCGACCTGAGCTTTCAGCCAAAAGGGGACTCTTAGATACTCGTATCTGTAACTTTATGTGGCACAAATAGTGTATGTCCCTATTTCTCTGAAAGAGAATGGGGTTTTGAAGGGATTTTTAGCCTTTTCACTGATCTTTGATGGTACCGAACGCCGCCAGTCAACCGTTTAGGAGAACGCGCATGCCATCCAAACTGAGAGCAGAAGAGCGAGTGATTCAAATCAATCAATCCCCACGACAAATTCCTAGGGTCCTGATCGCGGACCGTGATTCCATGAGCAGCGACCTCCTGGCAGGCGCGCTAGCAAGAGACGGCAGATGTGAGGCTGCCGCAATTCAGCCGTCTGAACTCCTGGCTACCCTCGCTGCAAGCGACTTTGACGTTGTCGTCATTGCGGCTGAGCTTGAAGTTAACACGGGGAACGCCTTCGATCTGGTAGCTACCGTCTGTCGTACACACAACACAACCGGCGTTGTAATGCTGCTCAGTCACTTTTCCCATGAACAAGTTATCAAGGCCTTTCGATTGGGAGCTCGCGGTGTATTTTCCCGTCAGCAGCCAATGGCTGAGTTCCTAAGCTGTGTCGAACATGTTAGGAAAGGATTTATCTGGGCCGGAAAACAGGAGACGACCGCATTGTTGGAGGCTTTCAGGAGCATTCCTGCTCCCGAGGTTCTCACCCCTGCGAATTCGCCTAGCCTCACTGTCCGCGAACTGCAGGTGGTTAAGTGTGCGGCACGGGGAAAAACCAATAAGTCAATTGCTGCCGAGTTGGGGCTCAGTGAACACACGGTGAAGAATTATCTCTTTCGCGCATTCGAAAAGCTCGGTGTATCGAGCCGTGTAGAGTTGCTTTTCTATTTGACCGTTAGTGGTCATTCTTTTAGCAGCCTTAGCACTACCAAGACGGATGGCCCGGAGGTGGATGGCGCGGAGATGGATGGCGCGGAAGTGGATGGCGCGGACGTGGCTCCGAGCACGGTTTAGCGCTTCGGAATCTGGCTCGTGAGGTTATGCACGCCCCAGCGCTACATGCGCCGGCAGATGCCGATAGCCGGCCGATCTAACCAGCGAATCCTCGGGATGACAGCTCCGGGCTGGCTGACCGTAGGAAGTCGTGACGGCTTCTATTGCGACCGGGATAGCTATCTGCCATGGCCCCGGAAGGCCAAATGATAGATTTGGGAATTTCTCTGTGCTGCCTGTTTGATTTTTGCTTCGACGTGTCCGAACTTGTGGGCCGCGAATGCGATTTGGATGTAAATGAGACGAATGGCGGATATCCATGCGCAACATCTGACTGTCGATTAGTGCATGAATGCGCCACTTGGTTGATTTCCATCCTGATCTTTCTTGGAGATAGGAATGAGTGCACTAAGAGTGAAATCGAGACTGGGGATTTTCAAGTCTCGCCTGCTGATGACTTCAATCATGACGTTGTCTTGTTTAGCAGGTTCCTCCGCCTACACAGATGCACAAACGACGACGGTAACGGTCTCGAACACCGTGCAGGCAGCGGGGATCGACCGCCCCGGTATCAACCTTGGCGGGTTAGCCGCCTACGGCCCGCAACAACTCTTCAAATCCCTCAACTACGCTGGCGGCGGCTACATGCCGGGAACTTACTGGGGCAGCACTTTCCAGTGCAGTTTGGGCGGAACCAATAACCCGACATCCTGGTACAACAACATCACCAATTCAAATGGATACCGGGCGAACTGGTGGGCTGGAGCGACGTTCGTCGCCATCAATGCCGCGACCGGGACGAGTTACGGATCAGGCACCGTGACAGCATCGACGGCGAACACGTCCGCAGGCACTACGTTCACGCTCTCTCCAGCCCTCAGTTCGGTCTGCAACCCTTCGCGGAATGATGTGCTCATAGTGCGCTTGAATGCCGCCAACTCCAACTACACTCCGAATCAAGTGGATAACGGGATTTGCTCCAGCGCGACGTGGAATACAGCCGACACTTCTCCCGCTTCTACCAACACGCGGCAGAGTTTGAATATGCCCACGGGATGCACTGCCTCATTCGGCATAGACGCTGTACTTCGCAACGCCACCAATACCAATCCAAAGCTGACGTCTACGTATGTCCCGTGGATCAATCTCAACGGCAACTACTCCGCCTCATTCAAGGCAAAGTGCCTTTCGTCCAGGTGCAGCATCAGCTATAGCCTTGCACGCACCAGCGGGGGCACTACCTATGTAACCTCCACAGTCGTCAATCCGATGTACAATACGACCCCTGGGGCTGGGTGGAACACGTACACTAACAACTTTACGGCGTCGGAGACGGGATCACAGACCTCCGCCCTCTACTACAACTTCACCTGCACAGGCACTTGCTTGTTGCAGGACGCGGACGTAATCGAAAGCTCTACTCTGGCCGGCAACACGACAGTCTTCCGCGATGCCGTGGTGTATGAGTTGCAGAAGATTCATCCTGGCTCGATCCGCTATATGGATGGCACTCAATGGTGCTCCGACGTAGAAGATCAGATCGCGGCGAGTGGAAACCGGCGCTGGTGCGGAGCCAGCGAATACGTGAACTGGCTCGAAGGTCCGCCGATTGGGTACAACGACGTTCTCGCCCTGGCAAACTTCATCGGGTCGGACGCCTGGATTTCCGTGGGATTACTCAACCAGGCATCTGATTGGACAACCCTGATCAACTGGCTGAATAGTTCAGGGTGGACTTCTACCTTTGCCGCTTCGGGGCACAAGATTTATCTGGAGGACGGCAACGAGGCATGGAATACAGGCGTTCCGGCCACCTTGTTCCAAGGCAATGGGCTTGCTTACGGATACACGCTGGGCCTCAACATGGCTGCCGCCAAAGCGGCGAACGGCTATAACGGCGTCGTCATCAAACTGGTTGCGGATGGTTGGGCGACAGGAACTCAAGGATACGGAC
>JALYIG010000434.1 GCA_030775885.1 Acidobacteriota bacterium
CCGCCGGTATCAAGGTTCTCCCTAAAACTTACGAACTCGACGCCAAGGTGATTGAGTTCATCCAACACTTCGAGGAAGTGGCGGACGGAGCGGGCTATTCGGTCCGAGGCCCAGACCAGAACCACCTGGAAGCGACCGCGCCGGGCATCCCGAAGCAGGTCATCGAGGCCCGGTCGGCGAGCTTTCGTCCCCGAGATCCGATCGGTGTACTCGGCAAAGATTTCAAACCCCCGTTGCAGAGCCATGAAGGAAAAGACACAGACAAAACTCTTCCTCCGCGCCCCGCCCGAACGGGCCCGAGGGCTCTGTGCAGGGTGCCAGATAGGCTCTTGGACCTTGCTACAAACTCACTGAGTGCATCGGCCTGTTCTCAACAGGTGACACCGGTTGGCGCTGGTTACAGCAGCTCGGCCAGCCGGAACCTGGGAAATCGTAGTTGGTGAAATGTAAGGTCCGCCGCCCGACTGCAAGGGAAAAGTTGATGCGAAATCGCGGAGTCCCTCACCGACACGGACTACCACCCGAAAGCCGGCTTCTCGCCAGCAACTGCTGCTTGCACGAATCCGGCAGAATCACACATGCTTGTTGCTGGACGAAATCTTACTGTCTGCACGGGAACGCAGAACGCTTTTCCTCGAGAACTTAGCCTTGTCCAGGCGATCTGCAATGGGACCAAAGGCGGGCGTAGGACCCTTCCAGAGCAGATCGTCTACGCTTGCAAAGAGCGGAAGATCAGTTCGAAGCGTAGCAATGTCCCGAAAGAGAAAAGCCAGATCGCGTTGGCTGTTGAGAACCTCGGAAAGGCATTTCGCATTGGAGACGTTCACCTGCCAATCCCGTGCGTCGGGCGGGATCGCTTCTAGTTTGCCAAAACGCAACAGAACGGCCGAAGCAGACTTCGCACCCCATCCTGGCAGCCCCGGAAAGCCGTCTGCAGCGTCGCCAACTAAGGCGAGGTAGTCCGGAATGGAGCTTGGTTTGACACCGAACTTCTGCATGACTCCCTGTTCGTCGCGTTCGAGACGCCTCCGTCGGTCAAGTTGCACAACTCGCGTTCCTTGTACGCACTGAGCGAGATCTTTATCCGGGGTACTGATAACCACGCGCTCAACCCGACTGTCTGCTTGTGCGAGGAAAGCTGCCGATGCCAACGCGTCGTCTGCCTCGTACTCTTCCATCGCCCATACCACCGCTCCGAGTGCGTAGAGCGTCTCTTCCAGTAAAAGGAACTGGGCCAGCAAGTCGGGGTCCACACCCTGTCCGGTTTTATATCCAGGCCACATCCGGTTCCGGAATGATTCAATCACATGGTCAGTTGCCACCCCGATGAACGTTCTGCCGGCCTGCATCATACCCAAAAGTGAACCGAGGACGCCACGTACAGCAGCCACCTCGCGACCTCCGCTGTCTTTAGCGGATGGTAGCGCGTAAAAATGCCTGAAGAGCTCGTAGGTTCCATCAATCAGGTGCACTTCCATGGTTCAAATCTATCAGTTGATCCCAAACGTGGGACCGAGCAGATCAGCGCTCAACTCATCCCATGAGGATCTTGAACGGGGATCGAATGCGATGTAAGGTAGAGATAGGTATGCGCTTGAGAGTGACATTGGCGACCCTACTGGTAGTTATGTTGTTGTCGGGTTCGTATGTCTCATCGGCCTGTGGCGCTGCCTGCGCGGTGGAAGACTTTCACAGCGCAGGTAGCAGTCAATCACATACTTCATCAGCATCCCGTTCGGCTGAAATTACCTGCAAGCATGATCATCCTTTGGATGGCGGAGCGATCCAGCCGAATTCCTCTGCTGTCTTCGCCACCAATTCTGCGGCCTGTGACGATCACGACTGTGACGCTGCTCCTGCTGTAGTACAGAGCAGCGACACACTCAAGAGGGATGGTTCGTCCAACGCTGACGTATCGGTCGTGTACCAAGCCAGGGTGGGGTCTGAAGCAGACCGCATTTCGCTACAAATGCCACTCCTCCAAGACACCTCTCCACCCTCCCGCAAGACAATTCTGCGCATTTAGATCGCGGCTTGGCTGAGCTGACTTCATTTTGCTCGCCCGCATGACTCTGTGCGTTCATACCATCGAACCTCTGAAGCTCACCGCGCCGGCGATGCCGGAATCTTTCCCTTCACTGTCTCCAGGGAGTACCGCACCATGGCCAATCGCCGTTCCTTTCTCCAGAGTGCCCTCGGCATTACTGCAGGGCTGTTTACAACCGACAAACTGCTCGCGGCTACCCAGCAAGGGCAAGCGGAGCAACTCAAGAAACGCAGAACCAAAGATTCAGGACCAGCTTTCAATGCTCCCGTCATAACAACCGATGTTGGTGACCTGCCCTTCACGATGGATGGCGACGTAAAGGTGTTTCACCTAATCGCGCAGGTGATCGAGCAACAAATCTCTCCTGACAAGAAGATTCACGTATGGGGCTTCAACGGCTCTGCGCCGGGGCCGACGATTCAGGTGACGCAGGGCGACCGCGTCCGCATCATCTTCAACAATCAATTGCCCGAACCAAGCTCCATTCACTGGCACGGATTTGAAGACCAGATCCAGTACGACGGACAACCTGCCATCAGTCAGCCGCCAGTAAAGCCCGGTGAACGCTTTGTATACGAGTTCAAAATTCACCAGGAAGGAACCTACTTCTATCACTCGCACATGGCGATGCAGGAGATGGCCGGGATGCTTGGCACCTTCGTCATGCATCCGAAGGAGCCCTACCGACCCCATTGCGACAAAGACTTTGCCATCAACCTGCAGGAGTACGCTGTGCTCCCCAGCAACACCGTCCCCAACACCATGAACATGGAGTACAACTGGCTGCTGTTGAATGGCAAGGCCGGACCCGCGACGACGCCGCTCATCGTTCGCTTAGGAGATCGCGTGCGTGTGCGATTCGTAAATCTCGGCATGGACCACCATCCCATGCACATCCATGGACACACGTTCTACACAACGGGTACCGAGGGCGGCAGAATTCCAGAGGCCGGATGGTGGCCGGGAAATACCGTGCTCGTGGGCGTCGCTCAAAGCCGCTCTGTTGAATTCGTGGCGAACAATCCAGGCGACTGGATGCTGCACTGTCACCTGCCTCACCACATGATGAACCAGATGTCCTCGAACGTCGGCAAGATGACGCGCGTTGGGACCGCCGGGATGCCAGCGGGGGTCGACATGAATACCGGGATGGGGATGCTGCAGGGCACTCCCGGTGCACCTTCGGGCGACGACTATGGAACCAGTCTTGGCCGAGGACTGGGGTTCGGTTCCACTGTCGACATGGCAACAACGAACGGCCCACTTTCGGATCCGAAAGCGAAAGAGGCGATGAAAGGAATGCAGCAAAGTTCCGGTCAGGATATGTCTGGGATGAATATGGGCGGCATGCAGATGGGCGATATGAAAAGCGATGTGGCTCCAAATGCAGGCGACGTTCCAAACTTCCCTCAGGATGCCTACATGGAAGGGCCAATGATGGCGATGGACAAGATGGTCGAACGTCCGGAGAACTTCGGATTGAACCCGGGATGGAGTCAGTTCATGCAGGGCATGATGACTTTTGTGCGAGTCTTGCCGCCTGACAAGTTCGACGAGGTGATCGCCCGCATGAAGCAAGCAAACCGTCCCAACGATCCTTACGCCTCCATCCTCAACCGCGGTTGATCGCAGTTCTTTTAGGAGAATTTAGATGAAGACTCTAGCCATAATCGCGGCGCTGCTGTTCGCAACCGGCGCATGCGCTCAAGACCAATCCATGCCGGGCATGCAGATGCCTGAGACCGGAAAGCCTGCTACTCCGACACGCCAGCAGCCCGCTCCAGCGAAGAAGCCTAAGCCCGTCCCACCTCAGAAGGACGACATGCAAGGCATGGACATGGGCAATCACCAACCAGACGAAAAGAAACCCATGGGCGGTATGGATATGCCGGGCATGCAAAGGGACTCGCCAAAGGCGCTGGCTCCGAGAGATTCTTCCGTCACGCACGCCACCATGACGCTGCAGGAGCCCGAAGACCCTTCGCACAGGACAGGGAGCAACCTCCCCGCGCCCGATCTGTTGAAGGATGTCGCAGGCCGTCCGGCGAAGACGTTGGCAGAGTTTCTCGCGATGGCGGATAAGTCGAACCCCACAATTGCCGAGGCTAACGCCCTGGTCCGGCGCTCGTCCTCTCAGGCATGGCAAGCTGGACTCTACCCAAATCCCACAGTTGGCTATCAAGGCGAACAAATACGGGGTGGCAGCTACGGCGGAGGGGAACACGGCGCATTCATTCAGCAGACGATTGTTCTCGGAGGCAAGCTAGGACTTCGCCGCAGTATCTATGACCAGCAGAGGCATTCGGACGATATTGGCGTCGAGGAGCAAACGATTCGCGTGCATAGCGACGTGACCCAGGCCTTCTACTCTGCGCTCGCCGCGCAGGCCCTCGTAAGTGTGAGGCGACGGTTGCTGGGCGTGACGCTGGATGCGGTCGAGACACTGCACCAACTTGCCAACGTGGGCCAAGCCGACGCACCGGACATTCTGCAAGCAGAGGTCGAAGCAGAGCAGGCCAAGGTCGATTTTGTCAGGGCACAGCGTGAGTTCCTGCAAAGCTATGGCGAACTTGCGGGGACGGCAGGCCAGCTCAGTGCGTTTGTCTCGCCGCTAACTGGGGATTTTGAAAATCCGCCCCTGGTCAATGTGGATCAGCAGGTAGCAAACATCGTCGCAAATAGCCCGCAGGTGAGACGAGCACAGCAGGAAGTAACAGTTGCTGAGGCTCGACTGAAAGACGCGCGATACGCTGCAATCCCAGACCTTCAACTCAAAGTCGGCGAGCAGTACAACGGCGAGTTTGTGCGCGAGAACCCAAACGTGCCTGCGGGGGCGCAGAGCTTCGCCAGCGCCGGAATCAACATCCCCCTCTGGAACCGCAATCAAGGAAACAAGGAGGCGGCAAATGTTGAGGTCGAACGCGCACGTCAGGGTGTTCAACGAACCCAGCTTGCCCTCGAACACAAAGCCGCGCCGCTCGCTCAGTCGTACGAAACGGCTCGCTTCGAAGCAGATCGATACAAGACGCAGCTCATCCCTCGCGCCCAGCGGGCGTACGAGCTCTATATCTTGAAGTACCAGAACATGGCACAGGCCTATCCGCAGGTGCTGGTGTCTCAGAGGACGTTGTTCCAGCTTCAGGTCAGCTACCTGGTGGCTCTCCGTGAGACTTGGAAGAGTGCGATCGCCTTGCAGGACTTCGCGCTTTCCGGAGGTCTCAATGAACCCCAATCCATGGGCTCTTCGAGCACCTCGCTCAACCTTCCCGGTACAAGCATTGGTGTCGAATGAGAAGGCTGTACAAGATCGCTGGCATGGTTCTCGCCCTTGTGGTCTTCACGGGAATCGGAGCCTATGTCTACATGCGTACCGCGATGCATGGCTTCAGCGCCCGCGCAGAGCCGTCGCGCACAGAAACCATGCTTGCCACGTATGCGCGGGCAACCGCCATGCCGTCGGATGCACGGTCACTCAAGAACCCTGTGTATGCTTCCTCCGATGTTCTTCATGAGTCGATGGCTCATTTCGCAGACCATTGCGCCGTCTGTCATGCGAACAACGGAGGCGGACAAACGATGTTCGGTAACGGGCTGTATCCGAAGCCGCCCGATCTAAGACTCCCACGTACGCAGAATCTTACCGACGGAGAAATCTTCTACATCGTGGAGAACGGGATCCGCATGTCCGGCATGCCCGCCTTCGGCGGATCAGATTCTAGCGAAGACAGTTGGAAGCTCGTCTATTTCATCCGCCATCTTCCCCAGTTGACGCCTCAGGAAGAAGCGCAGATGGAGTCACTTAATCCAAAGACTCCAGAGGAAGCTCAGGAGGAGAAGGACGAAGAGCAGTTCCTAAATGACGGAGAAACATCCGGCCCAGCACCAACGAAAAAGCACATGAAAGGACATTAACAATGAAACGACTATTTATTCTCGCACTCACATTCGGCCTCATCACGACCGCCGCCAATGCTCACAATGGAATGATCCACATCATGGGGACAGTGTCTTCCATCACAGATCATGACATGAGCGTCAAAGGGGCTAATGGAATAACTCAAACCGCAGTGTTCACAGCTACAACCAAGTTTTCGAAGACGGATATGGCAGCTACGGCGAAGGACATCAAGGTTGGAGATCACGTTGTAATCCACGCGACGAAGAAGGGCGGCCAACTCATCGCCGCTGAAGTAAAGGTTGGTGCGATGAAGATGAAAGGCATGTCGGGGGATATGAGCGGCATGAAGATGGATAATCCAACCCAGGCCAGCCTCTCCGAAAGAGGCTCGTTAGTACCGGAGCTTCAGTGATGCTGCGAAAGGCTTGGTGGTCGACCTCGGGACCTCGACTCTTGCCCCGGGGATACGGAATCGTCATAGCCCCTTGCTCTAAGAAGTGCTCCCCACACATCACCGGTCGCTTCAGCAAAAGTCATTTCACGCATCAAATACCCCGCCACGCTCCCTCGAACGCTCCCAATTCGCCGAGGGCGTGCTGCATGTATTTCAGGCAGCGCTCTTGGCAATCGTCAATGGGCTCGTCCCATGGACCTCGATGGAGGATTCGGATCGTCGCACCCACATCCGGACGGTCCCCCCGCTGGTGCGAGTAAGACAGTGATTGGCTGTCGATCGTGACCTCATATTTCGACAAGCGCTCATCTTTGGGCAGAATCGAGTGGATGATTCTTTTGAGTGCGGACTGAATGACGATGCAGCGTTCGCCACCTGGACTTATGTTGTCCGTCCCGAGTTCGTTGGTTCCAAAGAGTTGCAGTGAGAAGCCGATCTTCCGCAGTTCGTTATTGACGGAAGCACTCTCCGGATCCACTTCCCAACAAACTCTGAACCGCTGCACCAGATCTCCGACTCCGTCTTTCTGTCTGTTTTGTCCGCTGCTTTCTGTGCTCACATCGACCTGCCTTCACCGTTCATAGGGGTATCTCAACCATTGTTCAATTCTTGGTTCTGCTTGTCGTATCCTTCGTTCGTGTGTGTGTGACGCATCTGCCATCCACGCCACATCTCATAGATAACTGGAATCACGATCAATGTAAGGATAGTGGAGGTCACCATGCCGCCGACCATTGGCGCGGCGATGCGCTTCATCAGGTCGGCACCAGTGGCATGGCTCCACATGATCGGTAGCAGCCCCGCCATGACTGCGATCACCGTCATGATCTTAGGGCGGACACGCATCACTGCGCCTTCGATGATCGCGTCGTACAAGTCTTTGGCAGACGTCATTTTGCCTTCTTTCAACCGGCGCTCGTAGACTTCGTCCAGATAGACGATCATCACCACGCCCGTCTCCGCCGCCACGCCCGCCAATGCGATGAACCCCACCCACACGGCCACGCTGGTGTTGTAGTTCAGTAGATAGATCAGCCAGACGCCCCCGATGAGGGCGAATGGGACTGAGAGCATGACAATAAGCGTCTTGGCGACCGACGTGAAGTTCGAGTAGAGAAGAACCATGATGATGAGCAAAGTGAGAGGGACGACGTACTTCAACGTCTGTTTTGCCCGCTGCATGTATTCCCATTGTCCGCTCCACTCCAACCTATATCCCGCCGGGATCTTAACCTTCTGCTGCACGGCTTGTATCGCGCGTTGCACGTAGGTTCCTAAGTCCACCCCGGTGACATCGACATAGACGTAGCCCACCATCTGGGCATCCTCGCTCTTGATGACAGGCGGTCCCATTGTGAGCTTGATCTTGGCCAGTTGCGTGATGGGTACCTGCGCTCCTCCAGGCGTTCCGACCAGCACGCGGTCGAGCGCCTGCGGGTCCGTACGGTAGTCGCGTTGGTAACGGACGTTGATGGGAAAACGCTCGCGTCCTTCAACCGTAGTGCTGATGTTCTTGCCTCCGATGGAGGTCTCGATGACCTCCTCAACGTCCTCAACAGTCAACCCGTATCTCGCGATGGCGTCGCGGTCGACCTTGAAGTCTTCAAAGTAGCCGCCGACAACATGCTCGGCAAAGACATTCCGCGTGCCTGGAAGATTGCGGACAGCGTCCTCAATTTGCTTTCCGATCTGCTCAGTCACGTTAAGATCGGGTCCGAATATCTTGATGCCGATAGGTGTTCTGATACCCGTGGAGAGCATGTCAGTGCGCCCCTTGATCGGCATCGTCCACGAGTTCGAGATACCTGGAACTTTGAGTGCGGCATTCATCTCGTCGACCAGCCCATCGGACGTTATGCCTTTGCGCCACTGGCTTTCAGGCTTCAAGGTAATCGTGGCCTCTCCCATCTCCAGCGGTGCCGGATCAGTTGACGTCGTGGATCGACCAGCCTTGCCAAACACAGAGAGAACTTCGGGGAACTGCTTGATGATCTTGTCTTCGAGTTGCGTGACCTCCGCAGCCTTGTCAATGGACATGCCGGGGAGGCCTGAGGGCATGTAGAGCAGGCTGCCCTCGTTGAGAGGCGGCATGAACTCGGAACCTAGTCTCATGAACGCCGGTACGGTTAGAGCCAGTGCGGCCACAGCGAGCAGTACCACCGTCTTCGGGAAGCGCAAGGCCGCATGTACGAATGGGTTATAAGCCCAGATTAAAAAGCGGTTGACGGGGTTCTTGGCCTCAGGGTTAATCTTGCCGCGAATGAAGAGCAGCATCAGGCAAGGAACTAGTGTCAGAGTGAGAAGTGCGGCGAACGCCATCGAAAATGTCTTGGTATACGCC
>JALYIG010000435.1 GCA_030775885.1 Acidobacteriota bacterium
CATCGTACGGAGGCATGTAGCCCTCCAGAATCTTCGAGCCAGCAGTCGCCGGCGAGCCTACCATCGTCAGCACATCCTTGATGCCAACCGGCACGCCAGCCAACGTCGGCAGCATGTCGCCGTTCGCGGCCATCGCGTCGATCTTCGCCGCCTGCGCCATCGCGCGTTCTTTGCTCAGCGCAAGAAAGCTGTGGATGTTCTTTCCCTCAGGCCCATCCTCCGCCGCGATCTTCGCATAGTGCCGCTCCGCCACAGCCGTCGCCGTAGTCGTCTTGCTCGCAACCGCGTCGCGTACACCGACAATCGTCATGCCGCCCAAATTAACCTCGAACCTCGAACCTAAAAACTCAAACTTGATTCGAACTATCTTTCAATCACCTTCGGAACCTTGAAGAACCTGCCATCGCTCTCCGGAGCCGCTGCCATCGCGGCTTTGCGATCGAGCGACGGCCGCACCGCATCCACGCGCAGGCTCGCGCCAGTCAATTCCGCATCCGCGCCCAGCATCTCGCCGACCTGTGCCATTGCCGGAACGCCCGCCGTGTCCAGCTCGTTCAACTGCGCAATATGACCCAGGATCGCGTTCAGGTCGCGCTGCATGCGTGGAACCTCATCTGCCGTCAGTTCCAGGTTCGCCAGCTCCGCCACGCGGAGCACTTCCTCCATCGTTACGCCGTCCGCCATGCCTACACCCTCAGCCATCCGGCCGTCTCCTCAACCCTTTTGTAGTTCAAAGCGAATGCCGCTGACCGGCAGCCCCGCGATGTGCGCCATCTCTCGCTGCAGGACGCTGCGCAACGAAATCATCTGCCGCAGCCACGTAGCATCGGCAACCTCAATCCGCACCACACCCGCATCGTAGCCAACCACTCGTCCGCGGTCTGCCATCGCAACGCCGCATGCCACGGTCCACGCCGCCGCCAGCCGGTCTTCGTCGGCAATGCCGCGCAGGCTCCTGCCCAACGTTCCCCGCAATACCTCTCTCATCGCTTCCATGCCGCACCGCCCTGCTGCGCTGCTACTTCTTTTTCGTCCTGACCGGGAACCGGTAAACAACGCCGCCGGAGATAGCGAAGAACTCGCGCGTCTCGTTGCCAAAGTGCTCCAGGATCAAGTCCGGCGACAGCCGAATCGCCCAGTTCTTCGAGCGGTTGAAGTCGCCGCTTCCGCCCAGCGCAATCACCGCCGCGGTGTGGTCGTTGTACAGCCCGACGATCTGCGCGTTCGAAGTTGCGCTCACGCCAGGAGTCGGCCCAGCGCCCTGCGTTCCGCCGTCAAACACGCCGCTCGCCGCTCCGCCATACGCGTGGAAGTTCAGCGCTGCATGCTCATTTTTGGGTCCGCGATATTGCACACCAAAAAGCCCCATATTCATATAAACCAGCGGCCTGTGGATGCCGTACGCGTTCCCGATCGGGTATACCTGCGTGGTGCCCGCCTCGCCGCGATACTCGGCGCTCGCGCCCCACTTCGGAGTCACCCACCACGTGCCTTCAATCTCGGCCCCGCCCAGGTTCATGCGCTTCGGCAAGTTCTCCCCAGCCTTGAAGTTCATGTAGTTCAGGCCGCCGTACACCTCAAACTTATTGTCGTACGTAACCGGTGCGGCCGGCCCCAGCTTGGTCTGCGCCAGCGCGCCGCCTGCGGCCAGTAAACTTAGCAGCACACTCATTGTTGCGAGACCGCGTGCGACCGCCGCTGTCCCCATCCCACTCACCTTCTTCATTCCTTGCATTCTTCTCCAATTCAAACCGCCCATTCAGCTCGCTGTCTGGGGCGAAATACCGGGGTGCCACGGTTGCCGCGCACTCGAACATCGCGGCTCGGACTATTTCTACTGTTCGCAGAAGTCCATCCACCTGTGGCCTACATCCAAAGTCCCTGTATCCAAGATATAACGTTCGGGCCTATCTGGCTTTCCCGGACAGCGGTTCGTCGCCGCTTGTCCATCTTTTGTCAGGCGGCACGGAGAAGCGGAGCTGTATCTTCTTTTAGGATAGAGGCGCTTTAGGACCGCCGGAGCCGCCCCTCAAATCTCCGGGTAGAAGTCGAAGAAGGCGTCGATACTGAGCCGCAACTGAGCCTCGATCTGCTCGCGGCTGCCCTCCAGCACATGCATCGTTACGTGAGCCTCGTTGCCGTTCTTCAACGCCACCGGCGCCTCGCCTACAGACACCACTTCATCCGCCGGTAGAAGCCGCATTCCATACACCAGAGTCAAATTCGCCATATCCGGGATTCTTTCATCTCCGCGGCGCCACTGTCTCGCTATTCGGAAATCGGCTTGGTGGCTGCGGCCCCCGCGTTGCTGCTCGATGCGCTCGCCGTGGAAGCGTGCGTCTTCAGCAGCACTTGCGCATTATGAACCAGCACCACCACCCGCGGATCATTTTCGTACTGCGCCATCACCGTATCCTTGCGCATTTCGCGCTGCACGTCCATGCCCGCCTCACTCGCTATCCCCAGCGAGTGCAGCATCTGATCCTCCTGCTTGTTCAGCGCATACATCCGCGCCCTCTCAAACTCGAAGCGTGCGCGGTCCTGCGACGTCAGTACATGCGCCTGAACCCCGCCCGCCGCCAGCCTACTGTCGAAGATCTCCGGATCCAGCTTCAGCGCTGCTTCCATCTCACGTCGTGCGGCCTTGTAATTCCGCACCTCAAAGTAGCCAGTCGCCAGGTTGGCATGGAAGACCGCCTGGTTCTTGTCCAACTTGATCGCGTGTTTATAGTCACTGATCGCCGTCGATGCCCCCCGGTCCAGGTACTCCACCGCGCCCAGGTTGTTCCACGCATCGGCATTCTTCCCATCCAGCTTCACCGCCCGCCGGAAGTACGCCCGCGCCAACTCGACGTTCTTCATCTCCAACTCGGTCAGACCCAGCTTGTTCAGCACCGGAGCGACCTTGGCGCCGCGAGCCAGTGCATAGTTGTAGAAGTCCAGCGCATCTTCCGGGAACCGCCTTGCCCGCAGAATGTCCGCCTGCTGCTCCAGTGACTGCGAAGTCGCTGTCCGCGGATCGGGCAAATGCACCTCGATGTCGCGCCACTGTGCCGAGTCGTGCAGCCGCAGGCGCTCCGAATTCATCGCGATTTCCTGCTGCGCAACCAGCCGCCCAACACCGAAAATCACAGCACCGAGAAACAACAAATTCAGAGCCGTAGTCCGCGCACACCGCACTCTGAATGCAATCGGGGAGAATAAACCGGGCAGGCGCATGGAACACCTCCAAGTGGCGAGTATTCTGCTCCACTGTAAAGCCTGTGTCAATACATCCTTCGAAGTAATAACTTAACGCTCGGTTCCGATTTCTGTTTGAATGACAGAGGGATTCGGGCGCAGCCCTTAATCCCGGTCGGAGAGACACGGAACCAGATGGGCAAAAAGGCAATCATCATAGGCGCGGGGCCGGCTGGCTTAACCGCAGGCCTCGAGCTGCTCCGCCGTTCGGATATCACCCCTATCCTCCTTGAGGCCAGCCAGGAAATCGGTGGCATCTCCCGCACCATCCGCTACAAGGGCAACCGCATGGACATCGGCGGCCACCGCTTCTTCTCCAAGTCCGATCGCGTCATGCAGTGGTGGATGGAACTCATGCCGCCGGATCTCTCCGTCCCCGGCCAGCCTGCTTCCGAATCCCAAATCGCCGAGAGAAAAGCGCACGGCGAGCCACTCGAAATCAGCTACCAGGGCAAGCGTCGCGTCGTCTCCGTACCAGCGCATCCAGCGGAGGAGCCGCCCCTCCGCGGCCTCGGCCCCCTGCTTGGCGATGGCGAGGAACCATCCGCTGAGCCCGAAGATGAAGATGAAGATCAAGATGAGCCATCCATCGACGACGTAGTCGAAGAGGTCGTGGTGCCCGAGCCCACCGATCCTGACCTGGTCATGCTCATCCGCCCACGCCGCAGCCGTATCTACTATCTGCGCAAATTCTTCGACTACCCCATCACCCTCACCGCCAACACCCTCAAGAACCTAGGCGTAGTTCGCATGGCGCGCGTCGGCACCAGCTACGCCTACTCCCGCATACACCAGATCACTCCCGAAAAAAGCCTCGAAGACTTCCTCATCAACCGCTTCGGCCGTGAGCTCTACCTCACCTTCTTCAAGAGCTACACCGAAAAAGTCTGGGGCACGCCCTGCCACCAAATCTCCGCCGAGTGGGGCGCTCAGCGCATCAAGGGCCTCTCCCTCACTACCGCCGTCAAACACTTCATCAAGAAAACATTTCGCAAGAAATCCCCTTCCAGCGACCTCGCCCAGAAGTCCACCGACACCTCCCTCATCGAGCGCTTCATGTATCCCAAGTACGGCCCCGGCCAACTCTGGGAACACGTCGCCGACCTGATCCAGAAAAAGGGCGGCGAGATCCACATGGGCTGGAAGGTCGACAAACTTCACTTCACGCCCGGCCCCAGCCTTCGCGTCGAATCCATTGAAGCCATCAACGATGCGGGCGAGCGCCAGACCTTCGCTGGAGACTATTTCTTCTCCACCATGCCCATGCGCGAACTGATCCGCGCCATGCAAACGGACGTCCCCACCAACGTCCTCGAGGTCTCCGACGGCCTCCAGTATCGCGACTTCATCACCGTCGGCCTGCTCGTCGATCGCCTCAAAGTGAAGGAGCCCGACGGCGGCCTGCTCAAGGACACCTGGATCTACATCCAGGAGCCCGACGTCCTGCTCGGCCGCCTACAGGTCTTCAATAATTGGAGCCCCTACCTGGTCAGCGATCCAACCAAAGTCTGGATCGGCCTCGAATACTTCTGCTACGACACCGACGATCTGTGGAATATGCCTGACGACGACCTGAAGGCCTTCGCCATCGCCGAGGTCGCCAAAATCGGCATTCTCGAAGCAGCCGACGTCAGCGACGAACACGTAGTCCGCGTCCCCAAAACCTATCCCGCCTATTTCGGCACCTATGATCGGTTCGACGAGCTCAAGGACTTCACCAACACCATCGAAAATCTCTTCCTGGTCGGCCGCAACGGGATGCACAAGTACAACAACCAGGATCACTCCATGCTGACGGCGATGACCGTGGTGGATGGGCTCTGCGCGGGCCACGTGGACAAGGCTGCGCTCTGGGGCATCAATACAGAGCAGGAGTATCACGAGGAGAAGAAGTGAAG
>JALYIG010000436.1 GCA_030775885.1 Acidobacteriota bacterium
GACTTTGCGCTGCATTCAATTCCCCTTTGTCGACGAGTGTCAGCGCAGTAGGACGCATATATGCCTGCCAGAGTTGGTCAACGCCTCCAACACCCCCAGTACGGCACCGGCGGGTGCTAGAATAGTCGGCTTTTTTTTGATAAGCCAGCACTTTAGTGCCGGCATCGAGGTCAACAAAAGTATCCTCTGCGATTTGCTTCGAACTTTTTCACCACCCCTCCATCGCGCACCCCATTCGTGGGATTTTCCAGCGCCGCCTTACTCCATAGCATCGCCTTATGGCGAAAGCTGCACGTCCACCCCGCGCGGGAGTCTCGTACGTCACCACCGCCACGTACGGCCGCCGCCCCATCTTTGAAATTTCCCGCGTCGCATCGCTCTTCGTCGAGACGCTCTTACACTACCGCACGCTCGGCCATTACAAACTTCACGCCTACGTCATCCTGCCCGACCAGATCCACCTGCTGCTCACGCCGCAGTCCATCACACTGGACCAGGCCATGGGCCTGATCCGCACTGGCTTCACCCACCGTCTGGAAACCGATCTCCCCGTCTGGGAAGAAGACTTCACCGCTTATTCCGTCGCCAACATGCACGACCTCGAAGCCGCACGCACTTTCCTGCATCAACTCCCCGTGCGCGCCGGCATCGTGTCTGCAGCGGAACTCTATCCGCACTCCTCCGCGTACCACACCACTTTACCTATGCCGTCGCTGGCAGAAGCCCGGGCCCTCACTTCCGAAGCCGACTCGCAGCGCAAGTCCGCGGACTCGGAATCCACTCAGCCCGATCTCCGCAAAGTCGCGTCCTGAGTTTTACGCAAGATATCATCGATAGCATGAACCTCTCCGCGGAAGAACGCGCCCGCCGCATCAAAGTCCTCATCTTCGACGTCGATGGAGTCCTCACCGACGGCCAGCTTTTCTTCCTCCCCGAAAATAACGGCCAGCCCGGCCCCGACGGCAAGCGCCACGGACTCGAGTTCAAAGGCTTCACGGCGCACGACGGCCTCGGCATCACGCTCGCCCGCCTCGGCGGCCTGCGCGTCGGCATCATTACCAAGCGTGAATCCGCCACCGTCGCCATCCGCGCTCAGGACCTCAAACTCGAATTCGTCTACCAGGGCCAGGCCTACAAGATGGACGCAATCAAAGAAATCCTCACCCGCGCCAACATCACTATCGACGAACTCGCCTACGTTGGCGACGATGTCGTCGATCTGCCCGTCATGCGCGTCTGCGGCCTCTCCATCGCCACCGCCAACGCACGCATCCAGGCCAAGGCCGCAGCCCACTACATCACGCCCAACCCCGGCGGCCATGGCGCAGGACGCGACGCCATCGACTTCATCCTCGCCGCCCAGGGCAAACTCAACTCCGCCATCGAAGCCTTCCTCGACGCCGACAACCCCGCCGCAGCCGCAGCCGACATCGGCACAGGAAAAATGTAGCCCCCTCCGAGAAGCAAAAATGGAGTCGCTCCAAGAAACCACGGGACAAGTCGTATCTAGCAAATACCCACCTTCATAAGGCTCGTAAGAAAGTCAACCGTCATAAAGTCCACCGTCTCTCCTTCTTCTAGGTATGCCAACCGTTCAGGCTTGGCACTCCCGGGCCCACGACCGACCGGCTTTAGCCCCTGGCGTACACTGTGCCGCTAACTCTCTGATTCGCGTTCTATTACGACCCCCAAAAACTAATTCTCTCGAAAAGCCTCAGCAAATTTACGTGTCAAGCCCCTGGAAGACCTAACTCCATGACCCACAAGGAAATAGGCCGTGCAAACTAGTTACGGTCCGCCTGCTATCCTTGTATTAGTACGTTTGGAAAAGAAGCCCCGGCGACCCCGGGGCTTCTATCCATTAAGGGGAAAATTATCCGATGAGTAACCGATTCATTTTCTTATGCATACCAGTAACTACAAATAAAATCTTATATTTAGATGATAATTCAACTAAATATATGAACAGCAAGTACTTAGCCATGCATAGGGGTCCATCCCAGCGGCTGAGGGGTCCGCTCGCCATCAAAAACAAACTTGCCCCGGCAAACAAAGGGCGAATATCGCGCGTTACAATAGCGCATGGCAGCCGCTCCCGACCTCAACCTGCAGCCAGCGACAGCCCTGGCCTGGGCCCACCCGGTCGTGCAGGAATGGTTCCTCACCAAATTCGGCTCCGCCACCGAGCCGCAGGAAGAAGGCTGGCCCGTCATTCTCCGCGGAGACACCACGCTCATCTCCGCGCCCACTGGCTCCGGCAAAACCCTCGCAGCGTTCCTCGTCGCAATCGACCAGCTTCTGCGCCTCGCCATCGAGGGAGCACTCGCGCCTGTCACCCAGGTCGTGTACGTCTCGCCGCTCAAAGCTCTCTCCAACGACGTGCAGAAGAATCTCGACGGCCCGCTCGCCGAAATTCAGCAACTCGCCGCCGCCCGCGGATATCTCTGCCCGTCCATCCGCACCGGCGTCCGCACCGGCGACACGTTACCCATCGAGCGTGCCCGCATGCTGCGCAACCCGCCGCACATCCTGGTCACCACGCCCGAGTCGCTCTACCTGCTGCTCACCGCGGGCAAGTCGCGTGAGCATCTCCGCCACGTGCGCACCGTCATCGTCGACGAAATCCACGCCGTCGCCGACGACAAACGTGGCTCGCACCTCGCGTTGTCGCTCGAGCGCCTGGACGCCCTCGTCTGCGGCGAAAACCGGCTCTCCCCCGGCGCCTTCACCACCGCCGTCACAGCCCGGGTGCCCCATCCAAGGTCTGCTTGGGTGGGAGGATCGAGTACAGATCGAGCGCCGCAGCGCATCGGCCTCTCCGCCACGCAGAACCCCATCGAGCTGGTCGGTGAATTCCTCGCCGGCGCAAACCCAGAAACTCGGGTGCCCCATTCATCGCGAACCGATGAGAGCCGTCCAAATAATTCTCTTGTGCCCCATTCATCGCAGCCTCACCGCGATGAGTGGGATGCAGACAGCTCGCGCCGCGAACCAGTCACTATCATCCAGGTCGGCCAACGCCGCCAGCTCGATCTCGCCATCGAGATTCCGTCCGATGAACTCGGCTCCGTCACCACAAACTCCATGTGGGAGGAGGTGTTCGACAAGCTCGCCGCGCACGCGCTCAACCATCGCTCGACGCTGGTCTTCGTCAACACGCGCCGTCTCGTCGAGAAGATCGCCTTCGCACTCTCCGAGCGCCTCACACCGCAGCTCGGCCCAGATTGCGTCGCCGCCCACCACGGCTCGCTCGCCCGCGAACTCCGCCTCGACGCCGAGCAGCGCCTCAAGAACGGCGAGATCCGCATCCTCGTCGCGACCGCCTCGCTCGAACTCGGCATTGACATCGGCAACGTCGACCTGGTCTGTCAGATCGCCAGCACTCGCGCAGTCGCCGTCGCCATGCAGCGCGTCGGTCGCGCAGGCCACTGGCGCGGAGCCATCCCAAAAGGCCGCCTCTTCGCCACGACCCGCGACGACCTGCTCGAGCAAGCCGCCCTCGTCCGCAAGATGCGCGCCGGAGAGCTCGACCTGCTCGAAGTTCCGCCGCAACCCGTCGACGTCCTCATGCAGCAGATCGTCGCGATGGTCGGGGCCGAGCCATGGGAGGAAGACGCACTCTTCAACGTCGTCCGCCGCGCGTATCCCTATCGCAAACTCACCCGCGCGCTCTTCGACGAGATCGTCAAGCTGCTCTCCGAAGGCATCGAGTCCTCGCGCGGCCGCTATGGCGCCTACCTGCTGCGCGATGGCGTCCATCGCCAGCTTCATCCTCGCCGCGGATCGCGCTCCATCGCCATCGCCAACGGCGGAGCCATCCCCGACACCGCGCTCTTCAACGTCATCCTGCAGCCCGAAGGCGTGCAGATCGCAACGCTCGACGAGCACTTCGCCGTCGACTCCGGCCCCGGCGACGTCATCCTGCTCGGCAACACCAGCTGGCGCGTCAAGCGCGTCGAAGCTGCCGGCCGCGTCCTGGTGGAAGACGCCCACGGCGCCCCGCCCAGCCTGCCTTTCTGGTTCGGCGAAGCTCCCCAGCGCACGGCAGTCCTCTGCGACGGCGTCGGCGAACTCCGCGAGCATATCTCCGCCAGCACACTCAACGTCTCCCCGACAGACTTGGGTCTCCTCAGCCCCGGCAACTCAGCCCGGGTGCCCCATCCATCACAGTCTCACCGAGATGGGTGGGGCACACCGGCCACGGATGGCCACCCCGCCATTACTTATCGCGGGCTGCACCCTGAAGTGGCCGCCACCACCGCGTGGCTCATGGATGAATGTGGCGTCTGCGCCTCCGCCGCCCAACAGCTTATCGCGTACATCGTCGCCGGCCGCGCCGTCCTCGGCGCCGTTCCGTCAAAGACCACCATCATCGCCGAGCGCTTCTTTGACGAAGGCGGAGGAATGCAGCTCATCCTGCACGCGCCCTTCGGCGGCCGACTTAATAAGGCCTGGGGGCTCGCGCTGCGCAAGCGCTTCTGCCGCGGCTTCAACTTCGAACTGCAGGCAGCTGCGACCGACAACGGCATCAATATCTCGCTCGCGGAGCAGCACAGCTTCCCGCTCGCCGACGTCTTCCACTTCCTCACCGAGAACACGGCGAAGGAATTGCTGGAGCAGGCCGCCATCGCTTCGCCCATCTTCAAGACACGCTGGCGCTGGGCGGCGAACCGTTCGCTGCAACTGCTGCGCATGTCCAAGGGCAAGCGCATCGCGCCGCAGATTCAGCGCACCCGCTCCGACGACCTGCTGGCCAGCGTCTTCCCCCAGGCCGCAGCGTGCTTCGAGACCATCGTCGGTGACATCCAGATCCCCGACCATCCGCTGGTCAACGAGGTCATGCAGGACGTCCTTCAGGACGCGATGGATCTAGAAGGCCTCAACAAAGTCCTTCGCGGAATTGCGACCGGAGCGATCCGCTGCCTCGCGGTAGACACTCCCGTACCATCGCAGTTCGCGCACGAGTTGCTCAACGCCAATCCCTACGCCTTCCTCGACGAAGCCGGACTCGAGGAGCGCCGCGCCCGTTCCGTCACCCTGCGCCGAGCGCTTCCCGACTCCGTTCTCGACGGTGCAGGCCGCCTCGACCAAGCTGCCATCGACACCGTACGCAGCGAGCTATGGCCCGATCTCCGCGATGAGCATGAGCTCCACGACCTGCTGCACTCGCTCGTCGCCCTGCCGATCTCGTTCATCGACAACAGTACGGGTGCCCCATCCTTTGCGGCTTCATCGCAAAGGGTGGGATTGACGAATGACGTTCGCCACTGGCCCCACTACTTCGACCGCCTCACCGAAAACGGCCGCGCGCAAATCGTCGACCTCAACGGCGTCCCCTGCTGGGCCGCCACCGAGCGCCTCTCCCACATCGATGCACTACACGTTGTCATTCCGACCCTGAGCTTTGAGAAGGGGAAGAACCCCCTCATTTCGCCCGAAGTGACACAAAACCTTCCCCTCGGCAACGACAGCGAATCGGTCACAAAAGAAGCAGCTGTCAAACAATGCGTTCAAGGCTGGGTCCAAATCCTCGGCCCCACCACCGCCTCGGACTTCGCCGAACGCCTCGGCCTCGATCCCACTGCAATCTTCCAAGCCTTCCTCGCGATGGAGATGCAAGGCCTGCTGATGCGTGGAGTGTTCGAGCGCCCCGCCACAGAAGAGCCTCACGCAATCGAGTGGTGCGAGCGTCGCATCCTGCAGCGCATTCACCGCCTTACGCTCGCCACCGCGCGCAAGCAGGTCGAGCCGGTCCCGCCCGCTGTCTACATGCGCTGGCTGCTCGGCTGGCAGCACCTCGCGCCGCAGACGCAGCTCAGCGGGGAAGAAGGCGTGATGGCCGCGCTGCATCAGCTCGAAGGCTTCGAAGCGCCCGCCGTCGAATGGGAGCGCACTCTGCTTCCCGCGCGCGTCGCGAACTATTCACCTGCCTGGCTCGATCAGCTCTGCCTCTCCGGCGCCGTAGGCTGGGGCCGCATCTCGCCTCATCCGGCGTGGTCCGCCGGCGATGGCGGCGCGCCGCGGCGTGTGATCCCGACCAACGCCGCGCCCATCACCTTCTACACGCGCGAAACCGCGGAATGGCTTCCGCATGCCCTCAATCAGCAATCCGTGGATGAGAAGCTGCTCGCCGCCGCGCTCTCGCCCGAAGCTCTACGCATCCGCGACCTTCTGCAGCAGCGCGGAGCGTGCTTTGCCAACGATCTGCAGCGTATCACTAGCCTCACCCGGCAAGAGACCGCACACGCGCTTTGGGAACTGGCCACCGCCGGCCTCGCGGCTGCAGACGGCTTCGACCAACTCCGCGCGCTGATGGATCCGCGCCGCAAAGCGACCACCACTGAAACATCGGGCAAGCGTACCACGCGTACCACCGCCGGCCGCTGGTCGCTCCTCATCGAACCCACTACTAAAACGTCTGTCATTCTGAGCGAAGCGAAGAACCCCCGCATTTCGACCGACGCGCCACGCAACTCCGAGGAGTATAAGAACAATCTGCAGGCCGCCGCCATCGCCCGCGCACGCCGGACCGATACCGCCCTTGAATCCTTCGCACGTATGCTGCTCGCCCGCTACGGCGTTCTCTTCCGCGACCTCCTCGCCCGCGAATCCAATGCCCCAAAGTGGCGCGAACTCCTCAACATCCTCCGCCGCCTCGAAGCGCGTGGCGAGGTCCGCGGCGGCCGCTTCGTCACCGGCTTCGGCGGCGAGCAGTTCGCTCTGCCCGAAGCCGTCGAATCTCTGCGCGATGCGCGCAAGCACGAGTCGCAGCATGAGATCGCTGTCGCAGCAGCCGACCCGCTCAACCTCGTCGGCATCATCGTTCCCGGCGAACGCGTTCCCGCAGTCCCCGGCCGCGAAGTTCGCTACCGCAACGGCTCACTCCTGATCGACGCGGCTGAAAGCGCCAAAATTACCAAGGCTCCAACCACTAAGACGCACCGATTCATATCGCTCATCCCACAGCCATTGCCGATCAAATCCGCGCCGCCCGCGCCTACATTGTTCTAAGCCGCCAATGTCCACACCACCAAATTCGCCACCGTCTTCCGCCGCACGCAACCCGGAAACGGAACAGGAACTCGCACCCGAGGACTTCTACTTCGATGGCCCGTACCTGGTATTCACCGCCGCGTATCACCTGAAACGGGGCTACTGCTGCCACTCCGGCTGCCGGCACTGCCCCTACGGCGAGCCCGGCTGACCTCCGCGCGAATCCATCCCACCCAGTTACAATCAAATCATCACCATGTCAGAGATTCCGACCGTCACTCCTACGCACGACACCGTCATTCTCGGCTCCGGCTGCTCCGGCCTCACCGCTGCCATTTATGCAGCCCGAGCCAACCTGAAGCCTCTGGTCCTGGAAGGCCACGAGCCAGGCGGCCAGCTCTCCATCACCACGCTGGTGGAAAATTTTCCCGGCTGGCCCGCGGGTATTCAGGGGCCCGAGCTAATCGAGAACATGAAGTCCCAGGCGACACGATTCGGCGCAGAGTTGAAAATGGCGCACCTCGTCTCCGTCGACCTCAGCAAGCACCCTTACGAGCTGAACCTCGGCGCCGGTAAGGACCCCATTCACACCCGCACGCTGATCATTGCCTCCGGCGCAAGCGCGCGCTGGCTCAACCTGCCCAGCGAGCAAGCCCTGATTGGCCACGGCGTCAGCTCCTGTGCCACCTGCGACGGCTTCTTCTCCTCGGGCAAGGAGATTGCCGTCATTGGCGGCGGCGACTCCGCGATGGAAGAGGCGCTCTTCCTCACGCGTTTTGCCACCAAAGTCACGTTGATTAATCGCACGGAGAACTTCCGTGCCAGCCGCATCATGCTGGAGCGCGCCATCGCCCACCCAAATATCAAATTCATGTCCAGCACAGTCGTGGAAGAGGTCCTGGGTGTCGAAGAGAAGGACGTCAAGGGACTCAGGCTCCGCAATATCAAGTCCGGCGAGCGCAGCGAACTCCCCGTCTCGTTCATGTTCCTTGGCATCGGCCACATCCCTAACGCCAAGATGTTCCACGGCCAGCTTGATCT
>JALYIG010000437.1 GCA_030775885.1 Acidobacteriota bacterium
GGTTCGTGGCCCCCACGGCAACTGTTTACGAGGCGATTGAAAAGATGTCGGAAAAGGGCGTGGGCGCATTGCTGGTCCTGTCCGGAGGCCAGTTGGCCGGCATCATATCCGAGCGTGATTACGCGCGGAAGGTGATCCTGCGGGAACGCTCGTCAAAGCACACGGAGGTGCGGGACATCATGACCAGCCCGGTAATCGCCGTGACATCCCAGCACACCGTGGAAGAATGCATGCGAGTAATGACGGAGAACCGCATTCGCCACTTGCCTGTGGTGGATCGGGACCGCGTGACGGGCATGATTTCTATCGGCGATTTGGTGAACTGGATCATCTCGGCGCATGAAGAGACTATTGGGCACTTGAAGAGCTATATTGCGGGAAATTATCCAGGCTAGAGTTTTTCAAGAGCCGCAATGAACAGTAGGGCTTGGTCTTTGCTGTCGGGCATCACCAACTTGAGTGTGCTTACGATAGCAATCGATAGGGCAAAGACGCTAAGAGTATGGTGGTACGGCCATGAAACACGAAGCCTTAAGGAACTTTTTGAAGGCTGCACGAAGCTAGCGGCCGCTAGCAAGAACGCAGACGCTGGAATTGCAGAATGCGTCAAGCAAATCGCGAACTCTTTCCTGGCACGGCAAGCAGACTTCCAGCAAAGAAAAGCATTGGCCGAAAGCGAGGTTAAGAGCGGTGGACGCTTTACCAAGCACAGAATCTCCCTTTAAAGTAATCTATATGGTTGAGCTGGAGGCTATTGATGCTGGCAGGATACTTGAAAATACCGCTTTCGATTGCGATGATCTCGTGCTTTCTTGGCCAGAGTGCTCTGGCGCAGGACGGATGCAGAGAAATCCTCGCCAATGGAATCTGGGAGTATCAACAGTCTAGCGGTTCGGACAAACAGGCGTCCTCTTACCTGTCTTGGTTTTGCTCCAAGGATTTCAAAAGTTACAAGCAAGCCTCAGACGCAGGTCTGTCGATCGGCATTCCAATAGACGACATCCCTATCTCGATCGCTGGGCATGATCGGTCCAGCAACTGGTCCGAGTATCGGAATGAAATGTGTTCTCTCTCAAGCGGCCAGTACACTCACGCATCCGAATTCAGATCTTTTGCAAATAAGGCGAGCGTTGCCGTGGTTAAAGCTTGGGAAGTGTGCATTAACCGCTACGACACGCAAGCGTGGATCGTGACAACTGAAAACCCGAAAGCTTTCATTATTCAGATTCAGCGGAAAGCTGATGTCATGCCTTCAACATTTACTCTCACGCGCATAGCTGTGACCCGCGGTGCATTAACGTGTGAGCCGAGACTTACCAAGGCCAGGAACCTCAAAGTTAAGAGTTCTGCATCATTTTTGTGCCAGCGGAATGACATACGAGATGGCTTTACAGTTCTCCCCGTTGTCAAAGGGATCACGAACCCACTACCCCCCCTATCCGTAGCCGGGTACAGGCCGCTCCCCAAGGAAGCACCAATGCATACCCCCTTCAAAGGACAATATGCGGACGCTACTCCAGATCAACCGACCTGCGTAGACCATGTCGAAGCAGGAGTTTCTGTTCGAGTGTGGCTGGGTGGTTCGTGGTCCGAGAAACCGGAGGGCCGCACTAATGTCGGGCCGCTTTATCCTGGATGGACAGCTGTCGTCTACGCTCGCACTCTCGACAAGAAGCACGACGAGCTGCTGAAGGATAGATATGAGCATCCGACTATTCTCACCGCAACCAAACCCTTTGAAGTATGCGTGGCGCTACCCAAGGCCACCGCCAAGAACTCTCATTTTGAGATGAACAGCGCCAATCCTCTTGAGATTAAAATCGTCGATAATCGAGCGCAATAGAGGGGGCACTCCTCCGAAGGGAATTTGGGTGCTCGTGGAAAAAGACGAGAAGTAGAGAAGCGCAAGGGACCTTGGCTACGAGGCGCTGATGAAATCCTATTGGGAGGGTTTGATCCCAGCCCGAGTTTCCGCAATACCCCGCCGAGCAACGGGCGATACTGGAACTCCTCCCTAACGACTTGAAGCTGGAGGCTGCTGGTCTTTTCCGAATTCTCGCGGCTCACGGCTAGGTGAGGCTGTCGGTTGACGGAACTCCTTACGGACAGTTGACTATTCGACAATCAACGTTTCCAATCCATTGTTGGCCATTTCGGACGCTCAGAGCACGCGTATGGAGAACCCTCGCCAAGCTTCTTAGCCTGCGGGCAGGATTGCCCGCAACAAAACCCGGTCCTTCCGAAGGCCCGTACAGTAACTCCAATGTCCTCAGTGGCTTGAAGCGGCCGGGTGCCTAAAATGGCGCCAGAGAGAGCTATTACATCCCCCATTGCGGCCCCGGCCATGAACCATTCACCTCACTTCAAAAAATAAATTACCCTCCCCAAGCCATTGCAACCATTGCACAACCCCGCACCCGCGCCGCGCAAAACCCCCGGCTCCCCGCTCCCCGCATATTATTCTGAAGTCGCGGTGAAGGGTGCGGCACTTGTCTTCCTGCGAGGTTAGTGGATGGCCTCGCGCCGCACCCTTTAAAATCCCACGGATGCATCAGGCGGCCCCTTGGTAGAATAGGGTTTTCCCCACAAAATGCTTGACCGCATCACCGTGCACGGGGCACGGCAGCACAATCTGAAGAATATCGACGTCGAGATCCCGCGCAACACCTTTACGGTGATCACGGGCTTGAGCGGCTCCGG
>JALYIG010000438.1 GCA_030775885.1 Acidobacteriota bacterium
AGACCACAGCGGGCAGCCGGTTGCGGCTCAGTATCTTTCTCAACGTCTTTGACGTGCATGTGAACCGCGCGCCGGTGGCGGGCACGGTCAAGACGGTGGAGCATCGCCAAGGCAGCTTCTTGAACGCCATGAAGCCGGAGTCGGTAATCATGAATGAGCAGACGCTGGTGGTGATCGACGCTGGTTCCTACGAGGTGAGCTACAAGCAGATTGCCGGACTGCTGGCGCGGAGAATCGTCTGTGCGGTCAAGGTGGGCGATCGTCTGGAACGAGGCCAGCGCGTGGGCATGATCAAATTCGGCTCGCGGGTGGATGTTCTGCTGCCTGCGGACGCAGTGCCCAAGGTCAAGACCGGCATGCGTGTTCGCGGGGGGTCGACGGTTCTGGCGGTATTGCCTCAGCCAGTTGGGGATGCCGGGATGGTCGCAGCGGCAGTGGTGTCCTAATGGGGGCCGAGCAGTTGGATCTGGGCGACTTCACGCCGGGGAAGTCGAAGCGTCGTCCGAGCCGCGGCATGTATGTGCTGCCGTCGCTCTTTACGGCGGGCAACATCGCCGCTGGTTACTACGCGATCATCCAGAGCATTCAGGGTTCGGCGGCGGACCCGGCGGGTTTCGATCACGCGGCACTCGCGATTGGTCTGGCTGCGCTGTTGGACGGAGTTGACGGCTACATTGCGAGATTGACCAATACAGCAAGTGACTTCGGCAGGGAACTGGATTCGCTTGCCGACGTCATAACATTTGGCGTTGCCCCCAGCCTGCTGGCCTACTTGTGGGGATTTCGCGTGCTGCCGATGACGGCGAATCCAGCGTTCCGGGAGAATATAGTTCACGCTGGCGTGTTCGTCTGTTTCCTATTTGTCATTTGCGGAGCGAGCCGGCTGGCGCGGTTTAATATAAGTAGCAATCCGCAGCCGCGCAATCCGGGCAAGCCCGGTAGCAAATTCTTTGTTGGTATGCCGATACCCGCGGGCGCCGGAGTGATCGCAGCGGTCATTCATTGTTTCCTCGGCTCGCCCATCAACAATCCGTGGATCGCGCTGGTATGGCTGACCCTCATTCTGTTCACCGGATTTTTGATGGTGAGCAACTGGAGATTCTGGAGTGCTAAGGAGATAACCTCAGGGGGAAGACAGCCCTTCCAAGTGGTGGCGCTGATTGCGCTGGTAGGGGCGCTGATTGCATGGGAGTCCCAGTACATGCTGATCATCATCGCGCTGGGATACCTCGTTTCAGGAGTGTTTGCGCGACTGGCCTACTCGTGGGCACACCGTCGGCGTCATCCGCGGGGCCCAAGTCTGCCCACGCCGTAGATTGATTTGAGGGATTGGATGGGCGGATTGCTATCGCCGGAAAATTGAACAAGCGAGAGAGGGTTTGTGATTGCGGGCAGGCCATATCGGATTAGTATCGTTGGAGCGTCTTCGCTTGCCGGCAAGGAACTGGCCGACTGCGTGGCGGACTCGGCGCTCTTCGCGTCCGACGTTGTGCTGCTGGATGAGGATGTCGCTGGGCAGCTTACATCGGCCGGCGACGAAGTAGCCTTCATTCAAAAGATCGACTCGGACTCGTTCGCGGGTATGGACTTTGTCTTCTTTGCCGATGATCCGGCAGCCACTAGAAAGTACTGGAAGACGGCACGATCCGCGGGCGCCAGCATTGTCGATATGACCTACGCGCTGGAACGGGAGTCCGGCGTGGTCGTGCGCGGACCCTGGGCTTGCCCGGTGACCGAGGGAGTATCAGCGGGGCGGGCGCAGGAGCCGGACCTCACGACACCTGCTGTCGTCTCGGCACATCCCGCGGCTGTGATGCTGCTTCTGATCGCGAAACGGCTCCACGCGAAATTTCCCGTGCAGTCCCTCTCGGCGACTGTATTCGAGCCCGCATCGGAACATGGACGCGCCGCCATGGACGAACTGCATCAGCAGACAGTGAGCCTGTTGTCCTTTCAAAGCTTGCCGCGCGAGCAGTATGACGCGCAAGTGGCGTTCAACCTGTTGCCATCGCTGGGAGAGGCGGCGAAGGTGAACCTGGCCGCGGTGAAGAATCACATCGCTGAGCATTATGCCGCTCTGGCTCCGGGAAACGCTCCTGAGCTGACGCTGCAATTGGTGCAGGCGCCGCTGTTCCACGGGTACTCGGCTTCGGTGCTGATTGCATTGCAAGGGTCCGCGACGGTCGAGCAGGTGGAGTTGGCAATGTATGGCGAGCATGTGGATGTCGTGGGCGTGGAATCGGATCCGCCGAGCAATCTCAGCGCGGCGGGGCAATCCGACATCCTGGTGCGGGTAAGCTCTGGTTCTGTGAGCAATGCGCTCTCCAGTCGCCTCTGGCTATGGCTGGCGGCCGACAACCTGAAACTCGCCGCGCTCAACGCGATCGCATGCGCCAACGAGTTGCGCCGCCTGAGGCCACAGGGCAAAGTGCAGTAGGCTCAGTCCCAGCGCGGTGGAATTAAATTTGATGTCGATTTCCCGAACCTCATTTAAGCTCCTCCGGTGTGGGAAGACATCGTCGAGCGCTGATAGAATCGAGATGAGCCGGGATGGCGGAACTGGCAGACGCAGCGGACTCAAAATCCGCCGATCGCAAGGTCATGGGGGTTCGATTCCCCCTCCCGGCACCAACAAAATAAGCGACTTATCAGCGATGTGTTGAAGTCTTTCCAGACTGCGGAAACCTCTGGTGCGTGTTCTGGTGAATGTTGGTTTTCCTACTTTCATGCGGGTCCACGAGGGGGATGGGTTCCGGGGGGCGCGTGCGAGGGATGTTTTTCCGTGTGATCGACGAAGGGACCTGGGCTGGGCGCGCGAGGGGAAGTTTATGATGTCCGGCGCAGAAAGCGCGACATGTCTCGGACTCCGAAGGTCAAATGTTGCACTTCCGGGGGACGGACCAGCGCCGGTTCAAGGCGGGAACAGGGCGAGTTTCTCGTATTCACCACGAACCACAATAAGGAGATGTGAACCGCGCAGACCTCATCCGTATCCTCATGAACACCGAGCTCGAAGAGCACACGATCTTACCCGCAAGCAGGCTCGCATTTTCGTCAACGAGATCTTTCGAGACGCTGTCGCCGCAAGTCCTCGGGGCTTAGGGGAATTTCGGGGAAATGCTTGTTGATCGTAATAAACACTCGCGTTCTCCTCCCCCGCCGAATCAGGTTCAGAAAAAGAACAGTGTAGCATAACATATCTCAGATATAAGTCGGATAGAATAGCGGCTTTCTTCCACTCAGATATCTCCTATTCACTTTTACTAGACTAACTGCCACAGCAGACGGACAACCGGGTTAGTCCTCCGGTTTTTAGAGACGTAATGGAGGTGTCTGCGTCGCTTTCAATCGAGATGATCGGGGCAACTCGTCAACCGGCGGTTATCAACGAGCGATAGCAGGGCGATTCACTGTTCCAGAACTGCGGTCTGGAAATGCGCAACGACGATTATGCGCTCACCGAGATCTCACCGAGCCCAAAACGATTCCCGGATTCCGTAGAAATCCTTCGCCGCTTGTACGAGTTGGCAACCCGAGCAATGCCATGGGCATCCAAGTCGGTTGTCTCAAATCAACCGCGAAGTCGAACATTCCCTTGCTTACTTTGACTGCGGGAGCACGGCAGGCGTGTGAGTTCCGAATGCACTTCAAAACAGGAGGACCCGGATTTTATGGCGACGAGCGCCACGGTACCCCGGCGGGAAAGCAGGAAGGCAAAATCTTCCGAAAATGGTAAGAATGGGAACGTCTTAGGACACCCCACCGACCCTCGGCCGGACGATCTTGCACTGATCCTGGCGAGTCTCCAAACCATGCGGGATGGCGACTTTTCGGTCCGCCTTCCGGTGGCTTGGGCGGGTCTCCACGGCAAGATCGCCGACACATTTAACGATATTGTGGCGGCGAACGAACAGATGTCCCGCGAACTCAACCGGGTCGGACAGGCGGTAGGAAAAGAAGGGAAGACTCGAGAACGCACTCGCTTTCAACAATCCCGAGGGTCGTGGGGCTCCATGGAGGCGTCGGTCAATAACCTGATCGAGGATCTACTGAGGCCGACGACGGAAGTTACTCGCGCGATCGCGGCGGTCGCCCAAGGAAACTTGGCGCAGACGGTTCGTCTCGACGTGGGAGGAAGACCGCTCGAAGGTGAGTTCCTGCGCTCGGCCAACATCGTAAATACGATGATTCAACAACTTGGCGTCTTTACCGCTGAGGTGACACGTGTTGCGCGCGAAGTAGGAACGGACGGCAAATTAGGTGGGCAAGCTCTGGTCCCTGGTGTGGCCGGCACGTGGAAGGACCTTACTGACTCGGTTAATTCGATGGCCAGCAATCTAACTGGCCAAGTGCGAAACATTGCGGAAGTCGCAACTGCAGTAGCGAGTGGCGACCTTTCGCGCAAAATTACCGTCGACGTACGTGGGGAGATCCTTCAGCTTAAAGAAGCCATCAACACGATGGTCGACCAACTTCGCTCCTTTGCGTCTGAAGTGACGCGCGTAGCCCGCGAAGTGGGAACGGACGGAAAGCTTGGCGGACAGGCGGTGGTGCCAGGTGTCGCCGGTACGTGGAAAGATCTTACCGATTCCGTGAATGCGATGGCTGGCAATCTGACGGCGCAGGTGAGGAATATCGCCGAGGTTACAACAGCTGTGGCGCGCGGCGACCTTTCGCGGAAGATAACCGTCGACGTAAAGGGCGAAATTCTCGAATTGAAGGACACCATTAATACGATGGTGGACCAACTGAACGCATTCGCCGGTGAAGTCACCCGTGTCGCGCGCGAAGTAGGTACAGAAGGCAAGCTCGGCGGCCAGGCTCAGGTGCTTGGCGTCGGCGGAACGTGGAAAGACTTGACCGAGAACGTGAATTTCATGGCCAGCAACCTTACCGGCCAAGTCCGAAACATTGCCGAAGTTGCAACCGCCATTGCGAATGGGGATCTCTCCCGCAAGATTACGGTGGACGTTCGCGGAGAGATCCTCCAACTCAAAGAGACGCTCAACACCATGGTCGACCAACTCAACCGTTTTGCCGGGGAGGTTACTCGCGTTGCACGCGAGGTTGGAACAGAAGGCAGACTGGGTGGGCAGGCCAACGTCCCCGGTGTCGCAGGCACGTGGAAGGATTTGACTGACTCAGTCAATTCGATGGCTGGCAACCTTACCGGTCAGGTCCGTAACATCGCCGAAGTTACGACAGCCGTGGCACGTGGCGACCTATCGCGCAAGATCACCGTTGATGTGAAGGGAGAGATTCTCGAGCTGAAGAACACCATCAATACCATGGTGGACCAGCTCAACGCGTTCGCTGGCGAGGTGACGCGTGTTGCGCGCGAAGTAGGAACCGAAGGTAAGTTGGGCGGACAGGCGCAGGTATCCGGTGTAGCGGGAACATGGAAAGATCTCACTGACTCCGTCAATTTCATGGCGGGAAATCTTACTGCGCAGGTCCGCAACATCGCCGAGGTAGCAACTGCGGTCGCGCGCGGTGACCTGTCGCGCAAGATCACGGTCGACGTTCGCGGTGAGATTCTCGAGCTCAAGGACACGCTTAATACCAT
>JALYIG010000439.1 GCA_030775885.1 Acidobacteriota bacterium
GTGACGGCACGCTCTTCGCCCATCGCGATGGAGTCGAAGCCACTTGGGCGCTGATGACTCCCATCCTGCAGTATTGGGCCAAGAACCCCATCAAAGACTTCCCCAATTACGCCGCCGGGACCTGGGGGCCTTCCACTGGCGACGCGCTGATGGAACTCGACGGCCGCAAATGGAGAAAGCTGTAGCCATGCCGCAACCAGTTTCAGTTACATATCTCGTCTGGCCGACTCCCGCGGAGGTGGCCGCAGCAGCAGCAGAGCTCTTCGCTTCCGCCGCAACCGTTGCCGCTGAAGCCCGCGGAGTAGCCCGCATTGCCATCTCCGGAGGCACCACGCCCAAGGCCATGTTCGCGCTGCTCGCCGACAGCAACCAGCCCTACTTCGCCCGCGTGCCGTGGGACAAGCTCCATCTCTTCTGGGTCGATGAGCGTTGTGTTCCTCCCACCGATCCCGACTCCAACTACCGCATGACGAACGAAGCCATGCTCTGCCAAGTCCCGCTGCCCGCCGCGCAGATTCATCGCATGCAAGGCGAACTCGACCCGCCGCTCGCCGCAGCAAATTACGAAGCCCTCATCCGCGCCGAGCTAGGCTCTCAACCGGTCTTCGATCTCGTCCTGCTCGGCATGGGCGACGACGGCCACACCGCCTCGCTCTTCCCGCACACCGCGGCGTTGCACGAAATCGACCGGCTGGTAGTTGCCAACCACGTCCCGCAGAAAGATACGTGGCGCATCACCCTCACCCAGCCCGTCCTCAACCGCGCACTCGCAGTTACCTTCCTCATCGAAGGCGCGGCCAAGGCGGACGTGCTCCACGATGTGCTTCTCGGGCCATATGACCCCCAATCGCGGCCCTCGCAACTGATCCGCCCGTCCAACGGAACGCTCACTTTCTTGCTCGATGCGGCCGCAGCGTCTAAGCTTCCAGTGCCGGCGAATTCACGCGCCGGCATACTGGAGTTGCAATGATTCTTGCAGGCGATGTAGGCGGTACCAAAGTTCATCTTGCGCTATACAACTTCGAAGGCGGCCGTCTGTTGCCGGTGCGCGATGAAAAGTTCCCCGCCACCGAATTCCCCACGCTCGACGCCGTGGTTAATAACTTCCTCCGCGCGGGAGAGCGCGAGCAGATTGCCGCCGCCTGCTTTGGTTGTCCCGGCCCGGTGCGCAACGGTCGCCTCAAACTCACCAACCTGCCGTGGACGCTCGACCAGCGCGACCTCGCGCAGTCTCTCAGTATTCAGCACATCTTCCTTATCAACGATCTCGAGGCCAACGGCTACGGCATTCCCGAACTCGCGCCGGCCAGCATCGTTACCCTGCACGACGGCGACCCCGCCGAAGTTGGCCACCGCGGCCTCATCGCCGCCGGCACCGGACTGGGGGAGGCATTGCTCATCTGGGATGGCAAGACGCATCGCCCCATCCCTTCCGAAGGCGGACACTGCGACTTCGCTGCGCGCAACGACCGCGAGATCGCACTCCTCCAATATCTTCGCAAGACCCTTAATGGCCGCGTCAGTTGGGAGCGCGTCGTCTCCGGCATCGGCATCAAGAATGTCTACGCCTACCTGCGCGACGTCGAAAAACTCGAAGAGCCCGGATGGCTCGCAGACCGGATGAAGACCGAAGATCCCAACGCAGTCATCGGCCAGTGCGCGGATGACGACTCCAGTGATCTCTGCGTGCAAACCATGCAGGTCTTCGCCTCCGCCTATGGCGCGGAGACCGGCAACATCGCGCTCAAAGTCCTCGCCGCGGGAGGCATGTACCTCGGCGGAGGCATCGCCCCTAAATCGCTCAAGACCCTGCGCGCGGGCGGATTCATTCAGGCCTTCCTCGACAAGGGTCGTCTCTCGCCCGTGCTTGAATCGATTCCGGTACGCGTGATCCTCGACGACACCTGCGCTCTGCTCGGTGCGGCTGCCTACGCCGAAGCGCGCGCCGCCGAAGTGTCAGGCCACTCCGAACGGGCGGCCTCCGTGCATGCCTGATCGGCTCGACTTCTCATGCCGCGCCCAGTTAGCCGAGGAGATTGACGGCCCCTGCAGCTTTGAAGACCTGCGCGACTGCCTGCGCGACCTCGCCGTCGTCAACCGCATCGTGTTGACTCACCGGCCCATCTTCGCGTGGCTGCAGCGGGTGGCCACATCGCCCGCGGTGCGCCAACTCAACCGCCCACTGCGCATCGTCGATGTGGGCTGCGGATACGGCGACATGCTGCGCCGGCTGGAGCGCTGGGCGGCTGCGCGTCAGCTATCCGTCGACCTCATCGGCATCGACATCAACGCCAATGGCCTGCGCTCCGCCCGCGAAGCCACGCCGCCAGCCAGCCGTATCCGCTGGCTGCCAGGCGACGCCATCACCCATCCCGAGACGGCCCACTCCGACATCATCCTCGCCTCCGGCATGACTCACCACCTCACCGAGCCGGAACTCATCGCCCTGCTGCAGTGGATGGAGCGCGCCGCCGACATCGGCTGGATGATCTGCGATCTCCACCGCAAGCCTGTGCCGTACCACTGCTTCGATATCAGCTTTCGCGGCCCATGGTGGCACCGCTTCATCCGCCCCGACGGCCTGCGTTCCATCCGCCGCAGCTTCCTCGAAGAGGATTGGGAACGCATTTGCGCCGCCGCCAACCTCGCCCCAGGCGCCGCGCAGATTCGCGCCTACCGCCCGGCTCGACTCTGCGTCGAGCGCGTCAAGCAGCCCTAACTCTTCTTCTCCAGCGAACGCACATACGCCATCGCACGCTTCAGCAGCGGTACCTCATCCACGTACGCTTCGCGCGATTCCAGCGACAGCAGGGCCCACTCCCGCATCACGCGTTTGCCCATGGTGAGATGCTGCGCCTCCCGCGTCTCCAATACTTCCGCCATCAGATCCGGAGGCAGCTTCATCACCAATCCTTTGGGCCGCGAGAATGCGAACACTTTGCCATCGACGAAGAACGAAACTCCGCCGAACTTGCCGTTGACCTCCGCCCCAGGTAGCCGCGTCGCGACGAACTCCCGCGCAGCTGTCAGGTCGATAGCGCGCGGCGAAGCAGACGACTTCCCAGTCCGCTTCGCCGCCGTTTTCTTCCTTGTCGTAGCCATCTAGCCTTCCAGCATCGCTGCCAGCTTCACCAGGCTTCCTGCCCAGCCAAGGTTATGGCCGTCGCGCGACGCTTCCGTGTTGAAGTTCTCGTGCAGGATCGTGATCTCGCTCCCGCCGTCTACATCCTTCAGCGAAATCGTTACCAGCGACTGCTCTTCTGGTTGCCAGTTGGACGCCCAGGTGAACTGCAGGAGCTCGTTCGGCACAATCTTCGTATACTCCCCGAACGCCGCAGTGTTCGGCTTGCATCCCTCACCCTCAGCGGCCGGCGGCTGATTATCCATCGCAAATTCGATGCGGTACGCGCCGCCCACCCGTACATCCATCGATGCGCTGGGGCTGTGGCGCCCTTCCGGCCCGAACCACTTCTGCAGAATTTCCGGAGTGGTCCACGCCTCGTACACGCGCGCACGAGGCGCGCGAATTACGCGGGTTTGAGTCAGCATGAAGGTTGGGATTCCGGTCTTTGCGGGTACGGATTCGAGTGCAGGCATCAGTCTTCTCCATAGGGTTCAGATTTTGTGGTACGCGAGGGCCGCATCCACCGGCCCTGCCCTCGCGAGGAACTGATTTCGACAGACTAAACGGTAGGTGCAGGTTTGCGATAGGGCATGCCCTCGCCGCGTTCCGCATAAGAGACCAGGCTCGGCAGATAGCGGTTCCAGCCCGACTCGCACATCTCGTAGCACGCCAGCTTCGGCGACAACCCGACGTGCCGGAAGTGGAGTTCGCAGGTCTCCGCCGTGCGCTCAACCAAGTCGAACAGGATCTTCGTTCCATCCCACTCCGGCAGCACCGAGTGCAGCCGGCTCGTCCAATGCACCGCAGAGGGCGCGGTCGCTTCGTCTACGTGCAGCACGAACGGCTCCTCCATTCCGGCGAAGTGCAGATTCAGATCTCCGCCCGCCGCACCCGATCCGGTCGCTCGAATCCACCACTTCTCCACGCCCTGCGGCGTCGAAAGGGCCGCAAAGACCCGCTCCCGTGGAGCGTCGATCCGGATGGTCCGCGCGTAGTCCGCCGGCGCGACCAACGCCGTCTCCATCTTGTCCAGGCAGGCAGTCCATCCCTTGGTATAGCCTTCGATCGCCTCCTGCGCGAAACTCTCGTGGCGGATCGTGATCTCTGTTCCCTCGCCCGCCGCGTCCCGGAAGCTCACGGTCACCAGCGACTCTTCGACGGGATTCCACGTAGGCTTCCACGTAAACTGCAGCAGCTCAGAGTCAACAACCTGAGTGTAATTGCCGGACGCGATCGAATCCGGCTGCGTTGCCGGCGCTCCGTTTGGACGCACGCCGATCGAGTACGCTCCGCCGACGCGCGCATCCAGCGCGGCCGACGTGCAGTGCATATTCTCCGGGCCGAAGAATTGCCGCAGCAGTTCAGGGTTGGTCCACGCTTCATACACGCGGCGTCGCGGCGAGCGGACCGCGCGGGTAAGTTCAACGGTGGGGGCGAGGGTGGCTTGGGCAAGTGCTGCTTCGAGTGTCGGCATCGTCGTTTCTCCTGTGTATGAATTGCTTGCGAATGTCTTCTTGAGTTGTCATTCTGAGCCACAGACGGAGAATCCCCATATATTGCGCAGCGTCCGCGGCCAATCGCCGTGTCTAGTTCGTTGAAAAAAGTTCCCGCAGCTTCGTTAGCGAGGACTGCCAGCCGCTGTGGTGTACCTGTAGCGACTGCTCGGACTGAAACCCATCATGGTCCAGCGTCAGCGTTGTTCCCGCCGGCGCTTCGAAAAGGCGCACCGTCACATGAGATTGCTCCGCTGGATTCCAACTTCCGCCCCACGTGTACGCCAACTGGTTGCCCGGCAGCAACCGCGTGTATACGCCCTCCGCGATCACCACCGGATCATCGCTTCCCAGAGGCTGCTGCCCGTTATGCACGGCCGCCGAGCCCTTCATCTCAATGCGGTACGCGCCGCCCGGCCGGAGATTGCGCTTCACTGCCGGCACTGTCATATTGCCCGGCGCAATCCACGTCTTGAGCAGGTCAGGGTTGGTCCAGGCCTCATAGATCTGCTCGGCGGTAGCGGGAATCAGCCGGTTGAACTGCAGGCTCAGGTTGCGGGGCGATATGGCGTCGGAGGTGGGCATCTTATTTCTCCTTTTTCGGGGACGGTTTCGCGTGCGAAGTGGCACGCGCAAGATCGGTCGGCCCAGCCTGCTCTTTTTCCAGGAAGTCCTGCAGGCGGTCGAGATTGCTTTTCCAGAAGTTCTCGTAGAATGCCAGCCACTCGTGAGCTGCCGCCAGCGGCTTCGGGTTCAACCGCACCAGGCGGCTGGTCCCCTTGCGCTCGCGTTGGATCAGGGAAGCCCGTTCCAGAACATCCAGATGCTTCGAGACGGCCGCGAGCGACATGGCATACGGCTCGGCAATCTCGCCCACCGTCTTTTCGCTGCGGATAACATCCCGCAAAATAGCGCGCCGCGTGGAATCCGCCAGCGCATGAAACACAGCATCCAGTGCATTGGGTTGGTGCAGTCCGAAGTTGCCTTGTTCAACCATGTGGTTGAATATAGCGCCACTCCAGAAGCTTGTCAACCATTTGGTTGAATTCATTTTAGCCGGTCATTCCCGCAGGGAATCTGCTTCTGCTCTCGCCCCACTTTAGGGTTTCAGTCTTGGCATCCGTCCGCTGGAATCAAATCCGCGACTTCCGTATCCTGCCCAGAATATCCATCACCTCAACCGCTGCATCGGGGCGATCCAAGGTTGGGTCATAGAAGGATGCAGGATCGTTGTCGATGGTGTTCGTCTGCAGGCTGTTAGATCGTGCAATCCGCGCCACCTCGTCGTGGTCGAGCCAGTGCAGGCAGCATGTCTCGCACGTGTCCATTACCACGTTGCCCGCCCCGGCGTAGAAGTGAGCCTCCATCGGCCGATGGCAATGCGGACACTGGATCACCCGGTTCAGCTCATGCGGGTCCGCGGGATACGCCACCACTGGCCCGCTTGCCGTTCGCGCCGCGTCGATCAGGCTCTGGAACTCCATCATCGCGATGAGCATGCCGTGGCACTTGGTGCAATACAGCAGCGGCGAAATCCCCAGCGTCGCCTGCATCAGGGTCACACTACACACTGGGCACTGTTCCCGGTCGGGCGACTCGACCAGCACGCGAACTCCGCTGGTATCCGTCTGCGGCACCACCACGCTGCCGCAGTAGTCGCACTTCAGCGTGTCGCGCTCGGCGTGCATCGGCGCTCCGCAGGACGGGCAGTTCATTGTGCCTTCCCGCAGTCCGGGCAAAAGTTCGCGCGCTGCGGAATGGAGTGGCCGCACGCCAGGCAGAATTTCGTCGCGCCCGCATCCGCCACTGCAGCAGCAGGTGCCGCCGCGCCTCCAGTCACAGGTGCAGGCGCGGAATGAAGCGCAGCCGACATCGCCTGCCCAATCGCCGCGCCAACTCCAATCCCAGCGCCCAACCCGGCCGCGCCGCCCGTATTGGCCGCCGCAATCGTCATCGACTGGGCCGCCGCAAACTGCGAGTACTTGTCCAGATCGCCCACCATGTTCATGCCGATCCGCTGGTCCAGTGACTTCTGCAGTTCCTCCGGCAGCGAGATGTTCTCGACCACAAACTGCGTCAGTTCGAGGCCCAGCGCGGCGAAGGTCGGCTTGATCTGGTCCAGGATCTTTGCGCTCAGCGCGGTCTCGTTCGCCGTCATGTCCAGGTACGAGATGCCGCTCTGCGCGAAGATGTCCGTCATCCGCGCAATAATCGTGTTGCGCAACTGGTCTTGCAGATCGGCCACGTAGTATGTCTCGCGCGTGCCGCTCACCTCGGTGAAAAAGGTACGCGGGTCGGCGATGCGGTAGCTATAGATCCCATAGCTGCGGATGCGGATCGCGCCGAATTCTTTGTCGCGGATGGTAATCGGCGTCGCCGTGCCCCACTTCTGGTCGATCTCCAGATGAGTCGAGAAGAAATACACATCGGATTTGAACGGCGACTCGAAGTCCTTGTCCCAGTTCTTCAGATCGGTCAGAATCGGTAGATTCCGAGTGGTCAACGTGTACATCCCCGGCCCAAAGACGTCGGCGATTTTGCCCTGGTCCACGAACAGCGCCATCTCCGACTCGCGCACCGTCAGGCTGCCGCCGTTCTGAATCTCCTGGTCGAGCATGGGATATCGCCACGCCAGAATACCCGGCGCGGGCTCGTTCCACTGAATAACGTCGATGAACTGCTTACCGAGGAACTGTGCAAACGTCATGGGCTGCTCCTGTGGGGAATCTTAACACGCGAGCATGACCGATTCTGTTGCCCACAAAAGCCGCAGGGTTTGTACTCTAGAAACTGCACACCAGAATGAAACTCCGACAACTTCCGCGCGCCCTGATCGCCTTTCTCTGCCTGCTGCCTCTCCCACCTGCACCCGCGCAGGCGCCGCTTCCCGATGCTCAATCCATCGCCGCTCTCGGCTCAGACCTTTTCCTCCAGTCCGGCTCAACCGGACTGGTTATCGTCATTGTGCGCGATAACCAGGTCTTCTTCCACGGATACGGCGAAACCGCCCCCGGCTCGCAGCAAATTCCCGATCAGAATTCGGTGCTGCGCCTCTGCTCGCTCACCAAAATATTCACTTCAGACGTACTGAGCAAGCTCCTCGCCGACAACACGGTGCAGCTCGACGATCCCCTCCAGCGCTACGCGCCCGCACACACCATCGTGCCAAAACGCGTTCGCCCCATCACCCTCGCCGACCTGGCCACGCACACGTCCGGCTTGCCGCGCGAACTGGGTAATGCTCCTCGCGGCACGCCCCACTTCACCTTTCCCGACTTCCGCGCTCGCTGGCGCTGGCTGCCGAACCAACGGCTTCGGAGCACTCCCGGCGCCGCCGCCCTCTACTCCAACGTGGCGTTCGATCTGCTCGGAGACGCCCTCCAGTCCGCCGCTCACAAACCCTACGCCGCGCTCCTCGCCGAGCGCACGCTCAACCCGCTGCACATGCAGGACACCACCTTCTTCCCCACCGCCGAACAATGCGCCCATCTCCTCAGTGGCGCTCACGACGAAGGCCCCTGCACCAACACCGAAGCCACCGCTGGAAGCTCGGGTCTCTACTCGACGCCGGCCGACATGGCCATCTGGCTCAGGTATCTGCTCAGCACCGGTGGCCCCGGAAGCCCCGCCTACGATACCTCCGCGCAGGCCATCTATATACTTCCTTCCGAGCTCATCAGCCAGCAGGGACTGGACCACGCCGGGGAACCCAGCGGCGTCGGTTTGGGCTGGATCCACCTCCTGCCCACCGACTCGCCTTCGCACATCGTCGAGAAAACCGGGGGCGGAGCCGGCTTCTCCACCTACATCGCCATCAATCATGCGCGTCGCACGGCCCTGTTCCTTGCGCGCACGGACGGGCCCACAGACACGGACCTTAACATCTTCCACGCCACCAACCAGCTTCTGCTCGCCGTGGCTGGCCTACCGCCGCTTCCTCCGCCCCCACCCAAACCTGCACCCCGGAACACCCGCTCCCGTCGCCGCGGTCCCGTTCATAAGAACCATAAGCTGATGATTCCGAGCAATTTACTGTCTTCCCCATCTTCGGGAGGTCATCCTGGTGTCTTTCGCCTGTCCAAGCTATTGATTCTGTCAACCCGCCCTGTAAGACTTATTCAGCGGATGCCTGCCACGGATTGGGCATACCCAGAAATCCTGCCGCGATCTATCCTCGGGGAGTAGTGCGCCGTAGCGCATTTCCGGAAAAGGCGTCGATATGAATTGGATGGTTCGGAATGTGACCGCGCTGTTGTGCGGTGCACTCACCAGCAGCCTGGTGGTCGCCATCCTTCTTTATTACGAGGCGCGCGACGGGTCCGTCCTCTTCAGCTACAACGGGCAGACCCTGATTGGGTTTCCCTTCCTCGCCTGGATACCACTAGGCCCCATCGCCGCTGGAATGGCGGGCGCAATCGGATACCTCGGAGGAGCCCTCGCTCTGCGTCTTCGTCCCGCGTCCATTGCATTGTTCGTGGTGATTTCTGTCGCCGGATTCATGGTCTTCGCGGCGCAATCGGCGGAGTTCGCACTCTTCATACAGGGCTGGCCGCAACCCAACGGCGGCCCGACGAAAAATATGGCTACGTACTGCCGCTTTCTGGGTAAGTCCATTGCACATACGCCGCTGAACTTCTGGGGCGGTGACGAATACAGCAGCTATAGCAGCGAAGACGTGTCCGCCTTCTTCCGTCCTGGCGGCACTTCTCCCTCCGCGGCTCCGCAACTTGGCCAGAGCGGCGATTCGAGGGTGGACGGGCTCGGCGGAGGAGTCTCGGGAGTGATGCAATCCCAGGACATGAGCCAGACCGAGACAGGCAAGAAGATCGGTCAGTTCGGCCAGTTCGTCAACTCCGTTCGGGCTCGCATCAAAAGCCATGGAAGCGAATGGATGAGGCTCTTCCTCCAGACAATGGGGTTCTCCATGGGCGGTCTAATGGTGATGATCTACCTGCGCAAGGTGCCTTTTTGCAAGGACTGCATGCTTCTGCTCAAGAAGAAAGGTTCGAATGCCCGCTATTACAGCCGCAGTCGAGACATGCGTCTCGCCGTCGACGAGGTACTCTATAAGGCCCGCGACAAGCAGTTGCAACAGGCCATCCACGCGCAGGTGAGCAAAGGTGCCGACCACGACGGTAGTTGGAGCGAGTACTCCTCGGTGATGGAAATCCGCCGCTGCGTGGGCTGTCGCCTGCACATGATGCGATTCCGTACCCGCCGCAAATCAGAAGAGCGCTGGAATGACATTGACCTGCTCGGCTACACCACCACCAGCCTGGAGCCGCTCGACTTCGCCTGAGGCGGTCTGCCTAATGGATTGCCCGCATCACGGTCGCTAATGCGGCATCGTGCCCGTTCGCGATATCCGCCACGGTTGGCTTGACCGGAATGTCCGGCGTCAACCCTGCATCAGGTTGCGGAGTGGAGGGGAACGTGCCGATTAGCGGCAGGTCCATTTCGATGCCAGAGTGGGGAAGGCGCAGAAAGAAAAAAGCTCCGCCATTGATGCCGCGCTGGCTTCCGCCAGTAGGTTGGCCGACCAGCGTGCCCAGATGGTGGCTCTGGATCGTCTGCGCGAACTGAAACGTTGCGGAGCTGTTGGTCGCGTCGATGAGGATGAAGACTTTGCCACGGAATCGCACGCCATTCGGCTTGATGATGTCGCCGTTGGCGGTGTCATCGTACCGAGCGAGCTTCAGGTATTTGACGCCGGGCGGAGTGGTTGGCCAAGGCTCGGGCTGGTCGATAGCGGAGGCTCCCCAGTCGGAGAAGCTCCGGTCCCAGGTATCGAGATAGGGCCGCAATTCATCCGGCACTTTGCGGTAGCGAACCAGGCGGCGCATGGTCGACAGCGTAAGGGGTGCGTCGATAAGGTGAGGGAGGATCACGTCGCCGACATCGTCTCCGCCTTCGTTGCCGCGCAGGTCGAGGATCAGTGCGGGTGCGTTGCGGGCTACGGCCTCATCCAGATGCTGGTTGAGGAACGCTTTCCAGTCCCACTTGCTGTTGTAGAGCGCCCAGGTGGGCATGCGCAGGTAGGCGCTGCCATCCGGCCGGTCCTTCCACTCGAATATCGCGTCGTCTCCCCCGTTTCGTTTCGTCTCTCTCGCATGGATGGGTGCGGTCCGCTGGTCGAAGGTGAGGGGCGCGACTGTGATGTGTGCGACAGTCCGGCTGATTGGCTTTTTGATATCGAGGGCAAGGCTGGACGCGCTGGACGGGAAAAACATGGGGAAATAGACGTCGAAAGCCTCGTACTCACTGTCGCCAGTAACAGCGAGCTGGGCGATCCGCTTGCTGTCGTTGGCTCCGTCGGCACGTGCGATCGACATCAGCCGATCAAGAATTGTGCCGGCCGGCACCCCATTGATGCGGGTGACTTCAGTGCCGGCAGGTAGATTGTGTCCGGGAGTGAAGTCCCGGGTAACGATCATGCGGCGGTCGAGCCAATCGAAGTAGAAAGGCACGCGCGTGGGTGCCTTGAAGAGTGCGTCGCGCAGAGCGTCCGACTGGTTGAACGGATTCGCCTGGGTGTGGCCGCATTTTACCTTCGCGGCAAATTCAGAGAAGGCCAGGAATGCAGCCTGTAGCGTCTGGTCGTGATCGAGTTGGCGACTGAGTACAGCAAAATCGGCATCCATCTCCGCCTTCGAGTTGTACCGATACAGCCCAGGATGCAGCTGCTCATAAGCGCTGCGAAGAATGGCGGCATCCGCTTGCAGGTTGCTCGATCTGAGGGCCGGAGCAACGACCTGTGCGTGGCAGATTGCGTCGGCCATCAGCATAAGCGTAAGGAAGACAGCTTTCATTTTGGGGCTCCTCTAAGAGGATACCGACGACCGATTACAATCCGTTGCGGATCGTGCTGTGTTTTGTTGACGCGAAAGACTAGCCGTTACTTTTTCAGTGAGTCGAGTAAAGCAGCCTTCCAGCCCGGAGTGTCGATGGTCCAGCAGACCTCGGCGGGCTTGCTGGTTCGCAAGGTTTCGCTCCAGACGGCAGCGTTCCGTGGATCGGCGGATCGGTTGAGGCGGTCGACCACGGTCATGCCACGGGTGAGTTTGCTGGTGCATTCGATGGCGACGTAATGCTTGCTGGTCCTGAGTTTGAGGCCGGGATCGAGTAGCACTGACATGGCGACGGGGTCGGGCAGCGAGATGCCGTGCTCGCCGGTCTGCGTGTGATAGGCAACTGCTGCGGTGCTGTTGCAGCGGATGGCGAATTCGGCGAACGGCGTTTTGAGCGCGAGGACCTGCTGGATGTCGTGCGCATTGAGCACGGCGTCGAAGCGGCAGAGATGCCAGCCGATAAGCTCTATAGGCGCTCCCGATTGGAAGACGATGCGCGCGGCCTCGGGATCGACCCAGATATTGAATTCGGCGGCGGGAGTGACGTTGCCTTCGCAGCATGGCGCGCCGCCCATGACCACCAGCCGGCGGATGCAACGCGCAAGATCGGGGTCGTGGGCGAGAGCCATTGCCAGATTCGTCAGCGGGCCAAGCGTGATGATCTCGATGCCAGGGTTGGCGCGGACGATGTTGAGGATAGCATCGACGGCGTGCCCTGCCGCAGCGGTCAGCGTGGAGGGCGCATAGCCGTGATCGCCCAGGCCGTCCTTTCCGTGGAACCAGTCGGCCGTTTCGAGATCGCGTGCGATAGGCTTGGCGGCGCCCATGTAGACGGGGACTGTGGCCCTGCATAGCTCAACCGTGTAGAGGGCGTTGTTGGTGGCCTGTTCGACGCTGCAGTTGCCCGCAACCACGGTGATCGCCTTCACTTCGACGCTGGGCGAGCGCAACGCCATGATGAGCGCGACGGCGTCGTCGGATGCGGTGTCCGTGTCGATGAGGATGGGCCGGCGGCTCGTCTCGCGATTTTCCATGGGTGTTGCGATCATTTCATAAGGTGGATTTGCAGCTCCACTACCCGGCTGCCTCGCGTGCGGGAGCTTCTGTTTGTATGCTGGTGGGGATGCTTTTACGCCGTGGGCTGCTGACTTTAGGATTCGTGTGTGTCGGGTTTGGGGGCGCGTGGGCGCAGCGGCTGCCGGATGGCGTGCGGCCAGAACACTATTCGATTACGATCACGCCGGATTTGAAGGCGGCAACATTCGCAGGGCGCGAGACGATTGACGTGGTGCTGGATCGCCCGGTTAGGGCGATCACGCTGAATGCAGCGGAGATTGAGTTTGGAAAAGTGAGGGCAATCGTGGGCGACTACGACCCCTCGTCTCACAACGCAACCGTTGGACTCGATGAGAAGAAGGAGCAGGCGACCTTCACGTTTGCTCAGCCGCTGCCCGCCGGGCGGGTGACGCTGGAGATTGCGTACACAGGATTTCTGAACAACAAGCTGCGCGGGTTCTATCTTTCGAAGACGAAAACGCGCAGCTATGGCATCACTCAATTTGAGGCGACGGACGCGCGGCGGGCGTTTCCCAGTTTTGACGAGCCTGCACTGAAGGCAACCTTTGATGTGACTCTGGTGATCGATGCAGGCGATACGGCAATCTCGAACATGCAGATGGTCAGCGATATTTTGGTCCCCGCGGCCGGAAAACACGCGGTTGCGTTTGCGACGACGCCGAGGATGTCGACCTACCTGGTGGCATGGCTGGTAGGCGATTTCCAGTGTACGAAGGGCAAGTCGGATGGCGTTCCGATCCGTGCGTGCGCGACACCGGACAAGGTGGAGCTGACAAAGTTTGCGCTCGATGCGGCGAAGTGGGATTTGCACTATTACGACAAGTACTTCGGAGTCAAGTATCCGCTGAAGAAGCTGGATATGGTGGCCATCCCGGACTTCGAAGCGGGCGCGATGGAAAACTTCGGGTGCATCACCTATCGCGAAACCGAAATGCTGGTGGACAAGAAGAACGGCAGCCTGGACGCGAGGAAAGAGGTTGCGACGACGGTGGCCCACGAGATGTCCCACCAATGGTTTGGCGACCTGGTAACCCCGGCGTGGTGGGACAACCTATGGCTGAACGAAGGCTTCGCGACCTGGATGGAGACCAAGGCCGCGGATGCATGGAAGCCGAAGTGGAACTTTCCGCAGGATGTGGCGCTAGATAAGAACCGCACCATGGATAGCGATGCGGGCAGGACCACGCGAGCAATCCGAACCAGAGCAGAGACGCCGGACGAAATCAATGAGTTGTTCGACGACATCGCATACGGCAAAGCCGGCTCGGTGATCGGGATGGTGGAGAACTGGGTCGGCGAGGACGTCTTTCGCAAAGGCGTGAAGGCTTATCTCGCTGCGCATTTGTACGGCAGCGCGAGCGCAGAGGACTTCTGGAACGCACAGACACGCGTGAGCGGCCAGCCCGTCGACCAGGTAATGCGTAGTTTTGTCGAGCAGCCAGGCGTCCCGCTGGTAACGCTCGTCGACGGAATCGGAGCGGATGTAAAGCAACGGCCGTTTTATCTCTCCGGCGCGCCGCCGGTTAAGCGCGAGGCATGGACGATTCCAGTGTGCTTTGCGGGAGGCGCATGCCGGCTTCTTACTGCAGAGACAAGCACGATGGACGTGCCGACTGGCGTCTTTGCGAATGCGCGAGATAAGGGATACTACCGTACGGCATATGCGCCGGTGTGGCTGAAGGCGATAGAGGCTGGCGCGGAGACGGCGCTCAGCGTGCCCGAGCGCATCGGGTTGCTTGGCGACCGCTGGGCGTTGATGCGCGGCGGACAGGGATCGGTAGGCGATTTTCTCGACCTCGTGCTCGCTGTCAAGCAGGATGAGAGCGCCACCGTGATGGAAATGGCGTTAGGCAAAGTGAACAGCATCGAGACCAAGCTCGCGACCGACGACGACCGCAAGCGGATGGACGAGGTGGTGCGCCGGGAGTTTGCACCGAGATATGCAGCGCTAGGG